>JAMOAC010000313.1 GCA_023621975.1 Bacillota bacterium
AAAGAGGTGCTTACAGCTGAAAAGAATCCTGTAAACAGCGGAACGTACAAGGTTGAATATTACTTTCTGGATAAAAAAGATGCGAGCTATTCAGGCATGGCAAATTTTTACAGAAACTACCTGATTAAAAATCATGGCCTGGAGAAAAAGACCTCTACCGCTACGTTACCCTTATACCTTAATCTTTACGGTGGCGTAAGCATCAAAAAATCTTTTTTAGGAATACCTGTAAATATGGTTGAACCTCTTACGACTTTCAAACAGGCTGTTGATATTTTACAACACTATAAGGATGAAGGAGTGGAAGACCTTGTTATAAAGTATACCGCATGGAATGATGGCGGCCTTAAATCCTATATTCCCCTTAATGCAAAACCTGAATCCAAGTTAGGTGGGCAAAAGGGAATGAAAGAGTTGATGAAGTATGCGCAGAACAATAATATTAATGTGTTCTTCAATGTGGATTTTGTAAATTTATATAAGAACGGTCAGGGTATTTCAAGGTTCAGACATGCAATCAAGGCGGTCAATAATGGTGCGCCTTCCAACCAATATGAATACAAACCGAGCAACTATGTGATTGACAGTAAGGTGAGGGCCTGGAATCTGGTTACACCTCTTATCATCCCTGAAGCCGTGAAAAAGTTCATAGATTCTTATTCAACTTATGGTCATAATTTTATCTCGGTGGATACACTAAGCTCAATGAATTATTCGGATTTCAGAAAAAATGGTGTAAATAAAAGCCAATCGGCAAGAATTTTCCAGGATGCACTGGCCACCCTCGACACCGAAATCGGAAATGTAATGCTTGAAAATGCTAATATGTATGCAGTACCTTATGGAGATTATATATATAATGCTCCATTCTACTCCAGTGGATTTGATATTACCGATGAAACGGTACCTTTTTATTCAATGGTTTTACATGGCCTGGTGTCCTTTTCGTCTCCGCCGATAAATTTGACGGGCAATGTTGAATATTCAGTGTTAAAATGCATTGAGTTAGGCGCATCACCGGCCTTTGTTATAACCGGAAATGAAACATCAATTCTCAAAACAACCGAATATTCCTACCTCTACAGTACAAGCAATGATTTTTGGTTGGATCAGGTATTGGGGATTTATAACGAGGTAAGGGATGTTTTGGAAGGCCTTTCTGACCGGTTGATAGTGGAACATAGGAAACTTTCCGACAAGGTATATGAGACGGTTTATGAGAACGGAACAAGCATTATTGTCAATTATGGTTCGAAGGACTTCTATCTTCACAATGATGTAATAAAAGCAAAGTATTATCTTGTTATAGAAGGGGGAAGAGGCAATGATTAAACAAGGCTCTGCAATACCCGGGTTTATAAATAAGCATAATGAAAGAAAAAAGAAGAAAAGGTCTTATGAAAGCAAAAAAAGAATAATCGGCATGGGTTTTATTTTCCCGTGGTTTTTAGGGTTTATTTTCTTCTTCATAAAACCATGTATTCAATCTTTTATCTATTCGTTTCAGAAAATTTTTGTTTCACCTACTGGATTTACTACACAACCTGTAGGTCTTGAAAATTTCAGATATATATTCATGGTGGACCCTGATTTTATAAGAAAACTTGTAGAATCAATAAGAATGATGATTTTTGAGGTTCCCCTCATACTGGTGTTCAGTATTTTTATTGCAATTATATTAAATCAAAAATTCCGAGGAAGAATGCTTGCAAGATCCCTGTTTTTTATGCCTGTTATAATTGCTTCAGGCATTGTTATTGAACTGCTTAAACAGGACATATTGGCCCAATCCATAAGTACTTCCGCAACGGTTTACATATTTCAGAGTACCAGTGTTGAGGATATAATGTTGCAATCGGGATTGCCTATGCAAGTGGTAAACTTCATAGTATCAGTAATTAACCACATTTTTGATTTGACGTGGAAATCGGGGATTCAGATTCTATTGTTCCTTGCTGCATTGCAGACCATACCAAGTTCCATGTATGAAGTTTCTGCAATAGAAGGGGCAACGACCTGGGAATCCTTCTGGAAGATTACCGTACCGATGATTTCGCCCATGATACTGGTAAACATAGTTTATACAATTGTGGACTCATTTACTGACTATCGCAATGTTACAATGAGAAAAATACTGGTGGCAGCTGACACATTCAGGTATGAACTGAGTTCGGCCATGGCATGGTCATATTTTGCAATTGTAAGTGTCATCCTGGTGATAGTGCTGAGATATATGTCTAAAAGAGTGTTTTACATTGTGGATTAGATTTTCTACCTTTGTTTGTTAATGTATTGTGCGACGCACAATAAGGATTTATACGCCGGAAAGGTGTTAATATAAAATGATCAAAAATTAAAAAATTTTTAGAGAGGAGTTAGGGTTGCCAAAGTTTCCTTTAAAGAAGATTTGAATAAGGCAACCGGGAAACCTATGGAGAATATTTTGAACAGATTGGATCAAAAAGTTGCAACCATATTTGGTTCTACCACAAAGTTAAACAGTAAAGTTATATCAAAATATTTTAAAAAGTGGTCATGGATCTTATTAAGAACCATTCTTATCATTGGTTTAAGCTATGTTTTGCTTTACCCGCTGATTTATATGCTAAGTACTGCTTTAAGGCCTTATGAGCAAATTTTAGATCCCAGCGTGGTATGGATCCCTAAAAGCGTTACCATGGAAAATTTCAGGCAGGCTGCAAGGCTGATGGGCTATTCAAACACTCTGATTAACAGTATAAAGGTAACTTTGATTTCTTCGATTTTGTCTATAATAAGCTGTGGTCTGGCCGGATACGGATTTGCTAGGTTTAAATTTAAAGGCAGGGAAATACTGTTTGCCGGTGTTATCTTAAGCCTGATAGTACCGCCACAGGTTTATATAATATCTTCCTACCTGGAATTCAGGTTTTTTGACGGGTTTGGGCTTTTTAACATCTTGAAGGCTTTTACAGGGAAGGAGTATACTGTAAATTTAATCGGGAACCCCTTATCCATTTATCTTCCGGCAGCCTTTGGCATGGGTCTTCGGTCCGGTTTGTTTATATATATTTTCAGGCAGTTTTTTAGAGGCATTCCCAAAGAACTGGAAGAGGCTGCCTATATAGACGGGTATGGGGCAGTAATGACCTTCCTCAAAGTAATCGTACCCAATGCAATACCGGCCATAGTTACAGTATTCCTGTTTTCAGTAGTGTGGTACTGGAACGATTATTATACCATGGAAGTTTTTATGAATACCCGGCCGACGCTTTCGGTGGTATTGTCAGAGCTTCGGTACAGAATCCTGAATGATTTAAACAAAATGCAGCAAGTGGACGAATACCTGTATATTACCTGGGTACAGGCAGGGTGTTTAATGACAATCAGCCCTTTGCTCATTATATATATGTTTTTCCAGAGATACTTTATCGAAAGTGTGGAAAGAACAGGTATAGTGGGTTAGAATCAATAAAGTAAAAAAACATAAAAACAGAGGGGGATCTTCTTGAAGGATAAAATAAATATACTTTTCATATGTTCCGATGAACACAGAGCCGATTGTATAGGTGCCTACGGGAACAAGGATATAGACACCGGAAACCTGGACCGGCTTGCAGAGGATGGGGTTTTATACAAAAATGCCTTTTGCCCCTATCCCATATGCACACCGTCAAGATATTCCATGTTGAGCGGAATGTATGTACACCAGCATGGGGGCAGTACCAATCACTGTACATTGCGAAGTGATTTTGCCACATTCCCGCGTATGCTAAAGGAAATAGGTTATAAAACAGCTGCCGTAGGTAAAATGCATTTTACCCCTACCTATCTGGATGTGGGATTTGATGACATGGAACTGGCGGAACAGGATGGTCCGGGACGTTATGATGATGATTATCATAGAGAATTGAAACAAAAAAACGTTGCTGATGTTATTGATCTTGTAGACCAGGTAAAGGAGTTCAGAAAAGATGCACCGGCTGAATATTGGGAGAGTTTCGGAGCAATGGAATCCAATCTCAGTGAAGAATTATACTCTACTTCATGGATAGCTCGAAAAGCGCTGGACAGGCTGGAAAAGTGGGACGATGGCGGAAATCTTCTCATGGTTTCCTTTATAAAGCCACATCATCCTTTTGACCCATGCAAACCATGGAGTGATATGTATGATCCCGATAAGCTGACTCTTTTGCCCGGCTTTACCGAAAGCTGTCTTGAGCAGGATAAAAGAAAGGGATACTTTGACTATAATTACCTTACGGAAGAAAAGCTTAGAAGAGTAACAGCCTATTATTATGCGACTATTTCCCAGATTGACTACTATGTCGGACAAATGACAGAGCTCCTTAAAAGGAGGAATTTATACGACAATACAATGATTATTTACACCAGCGATCACGGGGATTATGTCGGTTTCCACCATCTCCTTCTGAAAGGGAACAGACTTTACGATCCCCTGGCAAGAGTACCGCTGATTATAAAATATCCCGGAAAAGGAAACTCCGGAGCAATAAATGATGCTTTGTTCAGTAACATAGATCTGGCACCGACCATATTGGAAGCAGCAGGCATTCCCAAAGCCGACACCATGTGCGGTATCAGTATGAACTCATCAAAGGGGAGAGACATGGTATTTGCAGAAAATTCAGGGTGGGAGTATATGGCAAGGACAAAGACTCGGAAGCTGCTGTACTGCAAAAATAAGGAGGAATCCATGTTGTTTGACCTTGCAAGAGACCCATTGGAGATGAAAAACGTTATAGACGATCCGGAGTATTCGGAAGATAAATATAAGCTGCTTGAGGGACTTGTTCAATGGAGATTTTTTGACACACCCGTACCTGCATATTTGAATGAAGAGGAGAAGTTGTGCAAATCAGGGATTGCAAAAAAAAGGGATATGGCAGAAAAGGAAGAGCTTAAAGATTATTATAAACAAAAAGTTTATGAATGGAAAATGGAAAAGAGGTAGGTAAGATGAAGTTTATACGAAAAACTCTCTTATACGAAAACAGCCTTTCCAACAGCAGCCAGGTAAAAAATTTTGTCATGGAAGGATTGGGAGCTGTCACCTTTACCAAAGGTCGTATGAGAATGGAAAGCCTTCTCGATCCTGAAGAAGGGCAAAAAGCTAATATTGTCTTTTGGTGTGACAAGGATTTCCCCGATAATATTGAAATATCGTGGGATTTTTATCCAATCAAGGAACCTGGCCTGTGTATGCTTTTTTTTGCAGCAAAGGGCAGAAATAATGAAGATATTTTCAGTCCCAATTTAAGTAAAAGAGACGGACAGTACAGCCAATACAACAGGGGAGACATCAATACTTTGCATGTGTCTTATTTCAGGAGAAAGGCAATATCGGAAAGGGCGTTCAATGTATGTAATCTGAGAAAAAGCTACGGTTTTCATCTTGTTGCTCAAGGTGCCGATCCCATTCCGTGCGTTAATGACGCAAGACCGCCCTACCGCATTCAAGTTATTAAATATGGTCCTGAAGTATTATTCAGTATAAATGATCTTGAGCTGTTTCATTGGATTGACGACGGCATTTCCTACGGTGAGGTTTTAAGGGACGGAAAAATAGGATTCAGGCAGATGGCTCCTCTGATTGCAGAGTATGCCAACCTGACCGTATATGAAGTGGAAAAATTGAAGGAGTAATTTTTCAGGTGTCGGGAGTTTGCTTGAAATAAGTAGAAGTAGCTGCATGGTGATGCAACGGGCAGACCGGAGATAAACAAGGAAATGCTTTTAAATGATTAAAAGTACTTGTGTGTACCTACAAGCCATTACTGAAGGAGAATTCGGAAAACAAGAACAGGTACAAGTGGAAAGTGTCAGGAGAGAAAAAATTCAGCGGGAGGAGCAAATATGGAAAAGGTGGTAATTGATTCAATCAATTTAGCTCGCAATTTTAACGATGTAAAGGATAGTGATATATTTGAAGCTTTGGATCCTAACTTTCCAGGACTGGAAAAAGTTATGGAGAAGTACCGGAAAGGTGATTTGGCAGGTGCCAAGGGTGAGTTGATATTGTATTTCAAGAAGAGGCAATGCTTAAAATGGGACTTCGATTTTCGGAATATGGGAGAAAACCTTGAAGAACTGCGAAATTCAGCCGACAAGCTTATAACGCTGCCTGCTTACCTGGTTGGGTTTTCAAACAAGGATGTTGAAAAATTCCTGACAAAAGACTTCAAAAAGGACTCCGAATTGGATCCCGATCTCTTTCCTGTATATGATGCAACATCGGAAGTGGATGATAAGCCTCCGAGGGTCAGGGCAAACCGGTTTGTACGTATGAATTTTATTAACAGCATTATTAATGCTTTTTACTTAACCGGGGATACGGTATATGTAACCAAACTTGCAGAATTCTTTGAAGTGTTTTTCGGAAAGTTTTTAGAAAAATATCCCTACAGTTTTGATGACGTTCCCGAAATTGAATATTCCTTCTATTTTCAGAAAAATCCAATGCGAACCATTATGAGCGTAGGTCATAGTGTTTTACGATTGACAAATCTGTTATATACGCCCATACCCTACATGAAGGAGTTTCCTCAGGAAATAAGCTTTAATATTATTAAGTTTATATGGTATATTGTCATGTATCATAAATTATTGGAGAAAAATAAATACAGGTATCACAATCATCATCTTTTTGAGAGGGGAATCAGTCCCTTTACTTTTTCATTAGCCTTCCCGGAATTTCCGGTTATCAGAAATATGAGGAAGAGGGCTGTGGAGGTAATCCATGAACATATTGAAAAAGATTTTAGCGAGGATGGGGGCTATGACGAACATTCCATAAGTTATTATGTGAACACCACCTTGAAAGAATTCATAATAACGGTATATGAGTTTGCATTGAAAAACGGAATTGCTTTATTCGGGCAGGAACAAATGAAGAAATTAAATGAAAGCTTTGATTTGCTGGCCACCATTATCATGCCCGACGGTAGACTCCCCGATATAGGTGATGCAGGTGGAGCAAATGGAATCGAAATATTGAGAATTGGACGGGATCTGTTTAAAAACAGGAATTGTGATGCCGTACTGAGTGCCCTGGATAAGTCTGTTGGAGAAGAAGTAAAAAATCTGCCACCTCTTTTCAAAAATTACCCTTATAGCGGATACTTTGTGGCAAGAGATAACTGGTCACGGGAAGCCAACTATTTTTTGATGAGCAACAAGATATACTCGCGGCCTTGCGCCCATAACCATCTGGATATGCTCTCTCTGATTGTGACGGTAAGAGGAGAAACGCTTATCGGTGAGCCTCTGGCCTGTCTATATAAAAGTGTAAGCAACGGAAGTTCATTAGATGATTATCTGAGGGGCTCAGGCTCGCATAACACTGTTTTTGTTCACGGACAACCGGTTACAAAAAAATATTTAGAAAATAACGGTATCTTTGAAAAACAGTCGGTGCATACAACTTGTGTGGAGGGAAAAGATGGCAGGATTTTTGTCAGTGCCTTTCATGAAGCCTATCTAAAGGGTCGTCATACCCGCGAAGTTTTATTCAGGTATGGCAGGGGTTGGATTGTGAAAGATGTTGTGAAATCGGATGCCCGGAATAATGCACCCCATATTCAAAGGTGGCATTTTGAAACCGGAGTGAAAATCGATAAGGTGACTTCTAATGGGGTACTTATTACAGGCAATAAAGCTAAACTTCTTTGCATATGGCCCGACAGGGAAGATGTCAGACTGCGTTTCCGGAAACCTGAAGAAGTGCTGTCAATTGAGAGGGGAGCGCTGTTTCCTGATTTGGATTCATTACCCTATATTCTAGATGTTTCCTTTGGTGGCACATCCGATGATTCTGCGAAACTTGCGTGTATGCTGCTTGATGTGACTGAAGTCTTGAAAGTTGTGAATATAGGCAAATACTGTAATATACTTGAAAATGTAATAAGAAATGAGTTAACTTTGGAAACCGACTTTTAATATCGAAAAGTTAGATTCATAAATATGCCATGTGAAGATAAACGGGTGACTAAAAAACAGGTGTCTTAAAACAATACCGGAAGGAGGACATCAAAATGGAAATACAAAGGTTGGACTGCAACCCCATTATTACACCGGAGACCGATGACAGTATCGGTACAAATATAAACGGACCGTCCTTGATTAAAGTTCCTGATTGGGTTGAAGAGCCCTTGGGGAAATATTATCTATATTTTGCGCATCATTCCGGAAAGTTTATCCGGCTTGCTTATGCAAACAATCTTGAAGGACCGTGGAAAGTATATAAACCCGGTGCGCTTAAATTGGAAGACTCATATTGCGGTGGCCATATTGCATCTCCGGATGTACATATAGACAATGAGAATAAAGAAATAATTATGTTTTTCCATGGTGGCTCAATTACTAAAGGGGAGCATGAGTCTTACCAGAAAACAAGGATGGCTGTGTCAAAGGACGGAATAAACTTTATCGCAAACCCAAAAGTTTACGGTAAAGCTTACTGGAGAAACTTCTATTGGAACGGATACTATTACGCAGTAACAATGTCGGGAATTCTGTATCGCTCCAAAAGATTGAAAGGTGAATACGAAGCCGGTCCGGATATTTTTGAAAAGATGCAGTTTAATCAAAGGCATATGGCAGTCAAAGTTATTGATGATGTATTGTATATTTTTTATTCCATAAAAGGGGACACTCCCGAGCACATTGTTGTTTCGAAAATCAGACTTACAGAAAACTGGAAAGAGTGGAGGGTAGATTCTTTCGAAAGCGTATTAAAACCTGAAACGGATTATGAAGGTGCAGACATGCCTCTTAAAGCATCAAAATCAGGTGCTATACATGAGAGAGTAAGGCAACTGAGGGATCCGGCCATATATGATGAAGGTGATGAAAGCTATCTACTTTACTCAATTGCAGGTGAGAGTGGAATCGCAATTGCCAGAATTTTGGACTTTGACTAAGCTGAAGCAAACACTGTTAAAGATGGGACACAGGATTTTAAAAAGAGCTGCAGAGGCATATATTGTAGCTTTATTCAGGAAGCTATGTCAGGTATAATATAAATTGATTATTAAAAATAGTTCGACATAAGTTTCATAGGTCTTAATGAGAGAACAGTCATCGTCTTATCTGCAAATAAAAAGTAAACGGGCGGGAGGGTTTTTATGAAAGGTATAATCAAGCGTAAGATGTTGGTCCTATTATTCCTGTTCTGTTTGGTACAGTTGGGTTCATCCTGCTCTAAAGCCAAAGAAGGAATGACAGACAAATTATTCACTGAAAAAGAAACCTATATAAATGGAGGTAACAGTCATCTTACGTCCGGTTCCGATGAAGTTTTGACTTTTTTCACAAGGAAAAAACCTGAAGGCTATAATTCCCTGAATGAATCCGAGTGGTATAAACAAGTTGAAAAAGCCACAGGCATCAAAGTAAGGTTTATCCACCCCGATGCAGGCCATGAGAGGGAACAATTATAT
>JAMOAC010000347.1 GCA_023621975.1 Bacillota bacterium
CTATGTGCTGAACGTAAGCGGGAAGGGTATTGAAAAGGCTGCTGAATTGTATGATGATAAAAGCGGAAGGTTGATGGAAGTTTATACAACAAAACCGGGATTACAGTTTTATTCGGGTAATTCCCTTGAAGATGGATTGAAGGGAAAGGGTGGCGCCCGTTATGTAAAAAGAAGCGGATTATGCCTTGAGACCCAGTATTTCCCCAATGCAATGAAGCATAAACATTTTCCTTCCCCGGTACTTAGGGCTGGACAGGAATACAGGCATACTACGGTTTACAGGTTTTCGGTTAAAAATATATAGCCTGGGAATATAATTACTATATAGGTGACAGTATATTGTGAATTTTTGAATAATAGGTACTGGAGGAACAGTTCTCAGCAGGTAAATACCTTTATTGTGCTGGAGCTGTTCCTGTTTTATATCTGTTTTTTTCTTTTTATGTGGTATAATATTTCACATTGCAATTATGTGATATATAATACTAATATTTCACATTGTAAGAGCGTGAAAAATAACTATAGTATTATGACAATAAATATTATAACGGAAAAGAGGAAGGCGAGAAATGAAGGTATTGATTGTCGGCGCCGGCAAGTTAGGTTATAAGCTGGCAGAATCCTTATCCAGCAGAAATGTGCAAATAACCATAATGGACTCAGACCACGAAATTACAGACAGGCTGAACGACCAGCTGGATGCCCTGGTGGTAAGAGCCAGCGGTATTCAGATTGATGTATTAAAAGAACTGGACATCCACACATATGACCTGACCATAGCTGTTACCGACAGCGATGAAACAAATATAATAATTTGTTCCTTTTCAAAAAAACTTGGCTGTAAAAAGGCCGTTGCAAGGGTAAGAAACCCTGAATATGCTCAAAATATCGGATTTGTGAAATCCGCAATGGATATTGATTATATAATAAACCCGGAACTTGCTACTGCAAAAGAAATAATCAGGTATCTATTTGAAAGTACGTCTTTCTACTGGGCAGATTTTGCAGACGGAAGGGTTGTAATGACGGATTTCAATGCCTGGGATTTACCGGGGTTTGTGGGAAGTAAGATAATGGATCTCGAAAATACCAACGACATGCTGATTACTTCCATTAACAGAAACGGTGAAATTATTATACCGGACGGTTCAAGCACCATCCTGGAACATGATATAGTTTATGTTATTGGAAAAAAGGACAGCATTAACCAGCTTGTTAAAAAGTACAAAGCTTCATTGCCCACTAAGTATATCAGAAAAGTTATGGTACTGGGCGGAGGAAGGATAGGCTACTATTTAGCCAAAAGGCTTGGTGAAATGGGTATATCGGTTAAAATCATAGAGCTTGACAGGGAGCGTTGCGATTATCTGTCTGAAGAATTAAGCAATACCCTTGTTATTTGTGGGGACGGTACGGACATAAACCTGCTGAAAGAAGAAGATTTATCTTCAATGGACGCATTTATAGGGGCTACAGGCTTTGATGAGGAAAATCTCCTCATGACGCTTATGGCAAAGCAGGTTGGTGTCAAAAAAGTAATAGCAAAAGTAAGTAAGCCCAGTTATGCGAAAATTATTGAGAACCTTGGCGTTGATATTGCCCTAAGCCCCATAGATATTACTGCAAGCGAGATTGTCAGGCTTGTAAGGGGAGAGAGGTTTGTATCGGTATCACTTCTTTTGGGCGGACAGGCTGAAGTGAATGAAATAGTTGCGGACAGCCATATGCCGATAGTAGGAAAGAAAATATCTGAAATGGGCCTGCCCAAAGGCGTAATAATCGGAGCTATTGAACACGAAGGCAAAGTTATTGTCCCTAACGGTAATTCTGTTATAAATGAAGGGGACAAGTTTGTAGTATTTTGCATGCCGTCGAAGCTGTCGGTCCTGGATACCTTTTTTGGCAATAGCAGGGGAGGCGTATTTGGTGAATTACGGGGTCGTAGTTAAGGTTTTAGGAAATATAATGTTGCTTGAAGGAGCAAGTATGCTCCTTCCTTTATTGGTATCACTTATATATATGCAGGGAGATACGTCTGCCTTTATTATTTCCATTGCTTTGACAGGTATGCTGGGCTTTGCAATGTCGAGATTCCCCAACCGGGATAATACGATAAAGATTAAAGAAGGTTTTGTGATTGTAACTTTCGGATGGATCCTGATTTCAATTTTTGGTGCTTTGCCTTTTGTTTTTTCCGGTGCGGTGGATTCTTTTGTCGATGCCTTTTTTGAGACTGTATCCGGTTTTACTACAACCGGTGCAACCGTTATCGACAATGTTGAGGCTTTGCCAAAAGGAGTGCTGTTCTGGAGATCCTTTACCCATTGGATTGGTGGTATGGGTATACTGGTATTTACGGTAGCATTTTTGCCTGCCATGGGCATAGGCAGTTTTCAGCTCTTTAAAGCTGAAAGCCCCGGTCCAACCGCAGACAGGATTGTTCCCAGATTAAGGGATACTGCCAAGATACTTTATACCATCTATATCACAATAACAGTACTGGAAATTATTATGTTACTATTGGGAGGAATGTCACTGTTTGAATCAGCAGTGTATACTTTCGGTTCGGTGGGGACCGGAGGATTTTCCACTAGAAATGCCAGCGTAGGTGCTTATGACAGCACTTACATTCACGTTGTAATAGCAGTATTCATGCTTTTATCGGGTGTGAATTTCCAGTTGTACTATGCGATGTTCAAGGGAAGGATAAAGGAGGCATTGAAGGACCAGGAATTAAGGTTTTATGCAGGTATTGTCGGAGCGAGCATAATTTTAATAGCCTTTAATATCCATTTCAGCATTTATCATAATTTTGGCAAATCTTTAAGAGATGCTCTTTTTCAGGTAAGTACCATTATCACCACCACCGGCTTTTCCACCGCCAATTATGATAAATGGCCGACATTCAGCAAAGGTATTCTTTTTTTGCTTATGTTTGTAGGAGGATGTGCCGGATCTACTGCCGGAGGAATGAAAAGTGTAAGAATACTTGTGCTAATTAAAATGATAAGACGGGAAATAATGAAAATATTCCATCCAAGGGCTGTAGTACCTGTCAAACTGGGACAAAAGGCCCTGTCAAACGATATGCTTATCAGCATATCAACTTTTTCGATACTATATATATTTGTTTTTGTGTTGGGAACATTGGCTGTGTCCCTTGAAGGTGTTGACCTTGTGAGCGCTTCAAGTGCCGTTGCGGCAACACTTGGCAATATAGGCATTGGACTGGGATTAGCAGGGCCTGCGCACACTTTCAGTCAATTTAGTGACCTGAGCACAATTTTATTTTCCTTTTTGATGCTTATAGGTCGACTGGAGCTTTTTACAGTGCTTGCACTGTTTAGCAGGAAGTTCTGGAATAATGAATTTTAGTTTTAGGACGGAGGGGATATAGTGAGTATAAGGAGTTTTTTAAAGCTGGTTGAAATCCGTACCAAGCTGGCCAGCCTTATGCCGTTTTTGCTGGGTACCGTTTATGCCCTGTATCATTTTCAAACATTCAATTTTACCAATTTTGTCCTTATGTTCGGATCGCTTTTTATTTTTGATATGTTCACAACGGCGTTAAACAACTACCTGGACTACAAACGTGCGGTAAAAAGGCATGGCTATAACTATGAAAAACACAATGCCATAGTAAAATACAATCTGACGGAAACTTCTGTACTCATTACTATAGCAGTCCTGTTTTCTCTGGCAACGATTCTTGGCATTTTACTTGCTGTTAAAACCAACGTCGTCGTACTGGCTTTGGGTGTATTATCCTTTCTTGTAGGCATTTGCTATTCATTTGGGCCTGTTCCTATTTCCAGAACACCTTTGGGAGAAGTTTTTTCGGGATTTTTTATGGGATTTGTAATTTTATTTCTGTCAGCCTATGTTCATGTATATGACCATAGCATAGTTACTTTGGGCTTTGAAAATTCCAGGCTGTCTGTCTATATAAACGTTATTGAAGTGTTCTACATTTTCCTTTTGTCTTTGATCACTCAATGCACCATAGCAAATATTATGCTGGCAAACAACATATGTGATATCGAGGATGACATAGAAAACAAACGATATACTTTGCCTATTTATATAGGGAAAGAGAGGGCTTTGAAGCTTTTTAGAGCCATTTATTATGTTGCCTTTGTGGATATTATAATTCTTGTCATACTGAAAGTTGTTCCGATTATATGCATTTTTGCCCTACTCACGTTCATTCCGGTGAATAAGCATATCGGGCTGTTTTATGAAAAGCAGACTAAAAAGGATACATTTGACCTGTCGGTTAAAAACTTCCTTATGATGTCTGCATCTGTTACATTACTGCTTTTTGCCGCATGGCTGATTAAGCTTATTATATGATGAAGAAAAAAGGTGACAATGCAGCAGGGGCAGAAGTGACAGGGGATACCGAGATAACAGGGGGATGACAGGGAATTGTTTCATGTCAATTACCTCGCCCCAGTTTCTCCTGTCACCAGCCAAGCCCTGTCACGATACCCCTCTTTTCTTGTGACTGCTTCTTCTTAATGACGGTTACAGCACTTTCGTGACATCGTACACCGAACTTAAAACAAGCCAGTTCTGTGGGAAGTACCTTCCTATGGTCCAATAGCTCAAGCCGCCCACACGAAATTCATTTGCCAGGGTTAATTTTGCCAGGATGCTTCTTGCGTCCTCAAACCACACTACATGTTGCCTGCCGTTAGCGTCGTAATAATTGAAGAACGGCGCCTGGGCAACCGGATCGTATCTTATGACCGCCCCTACATTTGCAGCAAGGTCAACGGCTCCTGGATTAGATATTGTTCTTGCAGCTGTCCCCGGTGTATAAGGCAGAGTCCAGTCATATCCATAGTTTGGTATACCCATGAAAATTTTCTGCCTTGGAATGGCGGTAACCGCATAATTAAGAACTCTTCGCACTTCGTTTATCGGTGCTACCGCCATTGGCGGTCCGTATGTGTAGCCCCATTCATAAGTCATCAGTATAACATGGTCTGACAGTGCACCGTGAACGGGATAATCATGAGCCTCGTAAAGCAAACCCTGCTGCACGGCGGAAATTTTCGGAGCAATGGCGGTTGTAATTGTATACCCCAAAGGCCTAAGGGTATTTACAACTCTTCTTAGGAAGTTGTTATAGCTTTCCCTGTCATATGGATAAATGTATTCAAAGTCTATATCAAGCCCGTAATAATTCTTTTCCCTTAATGTAGCTACTACGTTGTTTATCAGGTTATCCTGTGCCTGGGAATCCGTAAGTACGGCATGAGCGATATCGCTGCTAAATCCGCCTCCTTCACGTATGTTTGTAATAACCATAAGAGGGGCAACCCTTGCAGCTCTGGCTGCCTGAATAAGTGGCTCATCCGGTATTGTAATAAGGCTGCCGTCAGACCTCACCTGGTAGCTGAATATGCTCAGAAAAGTGAGGTGTGGAAGAGTTCTGTTCAGCACATCCCTGTTTATATTTGGAAATGCATACCCGTTTACCATAATGGGACCGAACCTGATTGTCCTGGGAGGTATGTTTATAATCTGGCCTGCGTAAATTAAATTAGGATTTGTTATTTGGGGATTTGCGGCAATTAATTCGTTGACGCTTATCCCATATTGCCTTGCAATGGAATATAAGGATTCACCCGGTACCACCGCGTGCCTGCGGATCCCTTCCAGAACAACTATTGTTTGTCCCACTACCAGCCTGTCAGGATTCGTAAGTTCATTGTCTGATATTATTTTCTGCGGTGAAACACCGTACTGGCGTGCTATTGAATATATACTGTCTCCCGGTCTTACAACATGGATAATCAAAATAATCACACTCCACCTTATATATATTTCATTATATGAAAGTTAACGGTAAGAAGTTACCGTTAAGCGGCTGGAGACAGGGGGACGGTTCTGCACTTCTCATACTTTTGCAGGCAGGGGCAGGTAGGGGGACGGTCCTGCACTTTTTAAGAAGCAGGTGGAATGTGGGTAGCATGATGAGGACAGTCCCGCACTATTTGCACTGTTCACAATTTTACAATAGAAGCTGCGAAGTCGACAGGGGAAAGGAAAACAGGGCGAAATTCACTTCTGTTGGCCGCAACACGGCCGGTAATATGATGTTTTACCGGGGCCATAGCTGTGAACATGCCGGTCTGCAACTTCTGTTACTCCGAAGTACATATGATAATGCTTGTCGCCTGCATATATAGCCGGGCCGGTAGCAGACTCGTATTTGTGGTCGTGGCCGTCATTATAGGAAGTAGATCCGGCCATGCGGTGAATATGCCCGGGAACATCAGGATCCCTGCTTGTTATTCCCTTATAATTATGCCAATGGCCATCATTATACGAAGTTTTTCCGACATAGGAATGTGAATGCATATTTAACACCTCCAGTTCATTATATAATTATGTAAACTTATCGGATTTTGTGAATAAAATTGCTTTTTTACGAATGTGTTTAGAGGGCTTTCATGATTCGGGTGAGTAAATGTTCCAGGATGGAATTTTTGAGCAAAGATTATGATTTGTAATTAATATTATGCCCTGATGATATTAAAGGAATTAATGCTGAATAATTAAATCGAGGGTCAACTGTAATAAAATCCAGGGTCGACTGTTGGAAATCGGTTTTATAGTGGTAAATAATAAAAACGATAATAAAAAAGATAATAAAATAAAGGTTTTTGTTTTTTAAAAATATTTTGAACAAATAAATTATTGGAGTGATCTTATGAAAGAAAGCAATTTCAAACTTGCCACATTTGCGGGCGGATGTTTTTGGTGCATGGTGCAGCCTTTTGCAAAACTGGACGGAGTAAAGGAAGTAATATCGGGATACACAGGCGGTCATTTGGAGAATCCGACATATGAAGATATATGCAGGGGAAATACAGGCCATTATGAAGCTGTACAGATTATAATTATATATGACCCTTCAAGAATAACCTATGAAAAACTTCTTGATACCTTTTGGAGGCAGATTGACCCTACCGATGCAGGAGGCCAGTTTGCAGACAGGGGAAAGCAGTATCAGACTGCAATTTTTTATCATGATGAAGAGCAAAAAAGGCTTGCCGAGTAGTCAAAGGCAAGGCTTGAAAAAATGAAAAGGTTCACAGGCCCGATTGTAACGGCCATTTTGCCTGCTTCAAAATTTTATCCTGCAGAAGAATACCACCAGGACTACTATAAAAAGAATCCCGAGCACTATAAAAGATACAGGACAGGTTCAGGACGCGAAAGCTATCTGTGCAGGATCTGGGGTAAAGAGGAGGAGGGAAAAGATGAATAAGAAATATGCCAAACCGTCAAAAGAAGAATTGAAAAGAATACTTACACCCATGCAATATAAAGTCACCCAGGAAAACGCCACAGAGCCCCCATTTCAAAATGAATACTGGGACAACAGGGAACATGGCATATATGTGGATATTGTTTCAGGAGAACCTCTTTTTAGCTCCCTTGATAAATTTGACTCGGGCTGTGGTTGGCCTAGTTTTACAAAACCGCTTGAAAAGGAAAACATAATAGAAAAAATTGATACAAGCCATTTCATGGTCAGAACCGAAGTGAGAAGCAGGCATGGTGATTCCCACCTTGGCCATGTATTTAATGACGGACCTAAACCTACAGGCTTAAGGTATTGCATAAATTCAGCAGCCCTCAGGTTTATTCCTGTAAAGGACCTGGAAAAAGAAGGATACGGGGAATATCTTAAATTATTCAAAGCTGATTTGAAGAAAAAAGATTGAATTTTCAGTTTAATTTTAAAACGGTATTGGCTGGTATGGTATAATATGAAAGCACAGCCTGAAATTATTTACATTGGAATCATTGACATTGAATTATTGGCATTAAATCTTTGTAATTTCAGGCATTAAACTTTGGTAAAAGCGGTTTGGCTGTTTGAAAAGCTTATGGATATTATTTGCAGTATTTTACGAGGTGACGTAATATGAAAGAACTCTGGCAACTTTTTATTATTTTTTGCCGCATAGGCGCTTTTACTTTTGGAGGGGGCTATGCAATGCTTCCTTTAATGCAAAAGGAAATTGTTGAAAAAAGAAATTGGGCTACAGACCAGGAAATGCTCGATTATTACGCAATCGGGCAGTCCACGCCGGGGATTATAGCAGTCAATACTGCAACTTTTATAGGATACAAAAGGAAAGGAATAATCGGTGCAATAGTGGCAACTGCCGGTATAGTATTTCCTTCCGTGGTGATTATTACATTAATAGCGGCATATTTTACACAATTCCAGGATTATCAGGTTGTCAAGCATGCTTTTGCAGGCATCAGAGTCGCTGTTGCAGTATTGATATTGAACGCTGTTAAAAAGATGTGGAAAAGTTCAGTAAAGGATTGGAAAGGGATAATTTTATTTTGCGCGGCATTCGTCATAGCCGCTTTTACAAAAATTTCACCCATATTTGTTATAATAATTTCCGCAGTTGCAGGAATTTTCATCCATATCAGAAAGGCAGATGCAAAATGACATTATTGACGATGTTTCTTGAATTTTTCAAAGTCGGATTATTTGCAATAGGCGGAGGACTGGCTACAATACCGTTCCTTCAGGAGCTTGCTTATAAATACGATTGGTACACAACCCAGGAGCTTGTTGATATGATTGCCATTTCCGAATCCACACCCGGTCCCATAGGAATTAACATGGCAACATACGTTGGTTATAAAGTTGGAGGTATCCCTGGGGGAATAGTTGCCGTTGCCGGGATTGTTGCGCCCTCAGTTATAATAATAGTGCTTATAGCCCACTACTATACAAAATTTAGTGAAAAGCCGCTGGTGCAATCCGCTTTTTACGGACTTCGGCCTGCAGTAACGGGGCTTATAGGAGCGGCAGGGTTTGAAGTTGCAAGGATTTCAATGTTTCACATTAATAAGTTTCTGGAAACATATAATGTTTCTGACTTAATAAACATAAAATCTGTCATATTATTTGCAGCAGTTCTGTTTCTCACAAATAAATTTAAAAAACATCCTATAGTATATCTGGTATTTGCAGCTGTTATAGGAATTATATTTGAATTTTAACAGGATGCACCTTCTGTGGACAAGCCATGCAGGACTTCGATAAAATAAATAAAAGCAGGATGGAAAAGAAGTAAATCTTCCGGGAACACGAGAGTGTTCCTTTTTTTAAAATAACAAATTTTTTAAATAACAAATTTCAAAATAAAAAATTTAAATAAAAAAGTTGAGATTTTTGAAGGGATTTGATGTTTTATATCGTCTATTATTAATGAAAGGGGGGAGATGTAGCCTTTGCACAATGAAAAGGAAATCATCAAAAGAATACTGTCAGGTGATACTGAAAGTTTCAGGTACATAGTTGATGAATATAAAGACCTTGTGTTCTCCA
>JAMOAC010000035.1 GCA_023621975.1 Bacillota bacterium
AAACCCATTAACATGGATTTACTTAAAGCCAGGATTGATGTTCATGCTGCCCTGTTGAATGCTGAACGTGCGTTGGACCATCTAAATGAAAATTCAATCATTCTTGACATGATTTTTGAACAAGCCCCCATCGGAATGGCAATTTTACGCAAAATTAACCCGGACAGTCCTGATGAGGTTATTGTAAAAGTAAATTCAGCGTTTGAGCAGATAACGGGCAGAGCAAGGGAAGAACTCATTAATTCCGGGTGGGAAAAAATTATGCAGTCAGATGATTTGGAAGAAGATTTAAAAAACTTCAGGCGGCTGCTGTCAGGCGAAATCAATATTTATTCAATTGACAAGAGGTACATTAAACCGGACAATTCGACAGTATGGATTCATTTGACTGTTGCCCCCCTTACTTTACAAGGAGGCAACCGATACGGCTACATATGCCTGCTCCAGGATATCAGCAAGCGAAAGGAGATTGAACAGGCGCTGAACGAGAGCGAACGAAGCAAATCTGTTTTTCTTTCACACCTTCCCGGACTTGCATACAGGTGTAAATACGACCGGAACTGGACAATGGAATATGTTTCCGAAGGATGCTATAACCTTACAGGCTATCCTTCTGAAAGCCTGTTGCATAACAGGGACCTGTCCTTTAACGACATTATTGCGCCCGAATACCGCCAGATTTTATGGAAGGAATGGGAGCGGATTCTTCCGAAAAAACTGCCGTTCAAATTTGAGTATGAGATAATAACCGCCACCGGTGAGAGAAAATGGGTTCTTGAGATGGGGCAAGGTATTTATAACGACGACGGCGAAGTTGAAGCCCTGGAAGGAATCGTTCTTGACATATCGGACCGGAAAGCAATTGAAGATACGTTAAAATATAACAATGAGCACGACAGATGGACGGGGCTGCATAACCGGGATTATCTTGTATCATTACTTGAAAGGGATGTCAAGCTGAAGAATAATTCAAAAAAAGCACTTATTGGCATTGATTTAAGCAATATCCATGTACTGACGGTCAGGTATGGGTTTCACTACTCTCAGAACCTGATAAAGAAAGCAGCAGAGGCTCTTGCTCAGTATTGCACCCCTAATTGCCAATTGTTCCATGTGCGTGAGAATCGATTTGTTTTCTTTTTCTTTGACTATAAAGACAAAAAGGAGCTTGCTGATTTTGGCAATGTCATTGCAGAAACCCTGGAATCGTTATTTGTAACGGAAAGAATAGGCGGTGGTATTGGAATCCTGGAAATTGAGCAAAATCAGGATGAAGTCGATATTGATTTACTTATGAGACGGCTTCTGATTGCCTCGGAAAGATATGCAAGCTTGTTTGGAAGAGACTTCAAAGTTTGTTTTTACGATGAAAAATTGGAAGCATTGGTTAACCGGGAAAGGGATATTGTTGAAGCCCTCAATGCTGTAGTGGCAGGTGAAAATGACAACAATGAACTGTTTTTACAGTACCAGCCGATTTTGGATTTAAGGACAGGTTTAATCACCGGATTTGAGGCACTTGCAAGGCTTAGGACGAAAAAGCTTGGAATAGTGTCGCCTGCAGAGTTCATTCCCGTTGCAGAGAAAACAAAACTCATTATTCCTGTCAGCGAAAAAGTGATTGTCAAAGCATTTAGTTTTTTGAATATGCTCAGGGACCGTGGATATGATGAAATTTGCGTTTCAATTAACATTTCCGTTATTCACCTGTTAAAACCTGATTTTGCAAACTGGCTGTTTGAATTAATGAGAAAGATGAAAGTTAACCAAAAGAACATCTGCATTGAGATTACTGAGTCGGTTTTTGCTTCCGAATATGACAGCATCAACAGTATCATTGATAAATTGAGAAATGTTGGACTATACATAGCTATAGATGACTTTGGGACAGGTTATTCCTCCCTGTCCAGAGAAAAAGAATTAAGAGTTGACAGCATAAAAATTGATAAATACTTTATAGATAAACTAATAAATGCAGACCTAAATAAGGTTATAACAGGTGATATAATTTCTATGGCGCATAGGTTGGGCCATTGTGCGGTTGCCGAAGGAATTGAGCACGATATACAGCTGAAGTATTTAATAGAACACGACTGCGATAAAGTACAGGGAAACCTGATAAGTAAACCGCTTGATGAAGAAGACGTTTTTGAATTTTTGAAAAATCATGATGAAAAGATGAAATCAGGCATCAGTATGATGAATAAAGGGTGATAAACTGCAGAGAAACAGGTGAATTTTTTAAAGGCAGGACATCCGTATTTAATATAAGCAACCCTTCTTGTACTGAATAATTGCTGTGAGGCTGAATAGCGGCATTTATGAAAAGATTGTAATAAGAAACATTGTCAGGGTTAAGTATTCCTTTGTTTCCATAAACGGTTAGCTCATCCTGGCTGGTATAAACATTTTTTTCATGGGCAAGGGCATTGAATGAATAGGTTTTTGCTTTAAGAATCTGACCATTGGCTCCTTTGACTGTTACGAACTCCAACGTAATCGGAGCCCCCTTAGGGGGTTTGTCTGATGTCAGCAAAGTAAGTAGCCCTTTTTGCACTGTATAGTTGACTTTCGGCTGCAATACACCGTTGACATATAAGTTGACAAAAGACACCTGTTCAGGGTCGATAATGCCTTTATTTCCGTAATGAACCAATTCGTCTTGGTTGGTAAATTTCATTTTCTCACCGTCGGAAACTGTGTTATAGAGGTATGTTTCTGCAGGGCAAATCATTCCGTTTCGGTCTTTAATGGTAACAAAACTGATAGCTATAGGGGAGTTTTCTTGAGGTGCGTCTTCCGTTTTTAACTCAAGTAATCCCTTTTTAATTTCATAATTTACGCCTGGCTGTATAACACCGTTGACGTATAAGGCATAGTAAGAGACTTCCTGGGGGTCCAGGATGCCACGGTTCCCGTATTCGGTCGATTCATCGTAATTGGTGTATGTTTTTTTATCAACGCCGGACAAAGCATTGTATTGGTATACTTCTGCTTTAAGGATCTCGTCTTTGGGCGTAACGTTTATTTCATTTGAAAAACAGCATTTATCTAAAACCCTTGTAACATTAAGGCATATTTCATTAATTTCAGATTTGGTGCCTTTGCCGGGGTTTCCTGCAGTTTTATCTGTAACTGCCGGCACAATTATGTCTACCGGAGTTACCGATCGGACTATTGTGCTGAATGTTACTTTTATTTCTAAATTATTTCCTACGTCAAGCGAATTATTATCAACATATTCATTACAAACACAGCATTTAAAATCATGTGTCCTGAAAAGTAAATTTGCTTCCCTGGGTACGTAGAGATAAAAATCTTTAACAACTTTAAACTGCATTGGACCCGAGATGGGTTTATCTTCTAAAAAAACGGTTATGTAGCCTTGTATCGCCACAGTGTGCTTATTCCTGTCCAAAATTTTTCCCGACGTCAGTTGGAACTTTTTTTTAAAGGTATTGCTTCGGGATGATATTACGCTATAACTGATTGCATTGGGACTGTATGGATTTAATATTTTTCCGTTTTCATCCGTCAGGAAACAGTTAATTTTTGATTGTATGGCGCCTCTCAATACCCTCACTCCATAACAGTTTATTCTCACACTTCATAAGGGTTTATTCCATCTTTATAAAGGCAATGCAGTTTTATTCCCTTGTTATTTTATTCTCCCGAAATGTTTAAAGTTACAATAACAAAGGAGGGTGTGCCCTATGGCCCACCCATTTGTTTTATTAAGTTTTTACTGTAGTTACTGATTCTGCTTCAGGTGCGAAGTTGGTGACTATCAAGGTAATGAGCGCATTTTCTTCTATATCGTCTGCATTCTGGATTTGCACATCATTCTCTGTGACAGTAAATAAGCTGGTTTGTTGCAGTGCACCGTTGATAAACAGCAAATAATAACCATTGTCAGGTTCAGCCAAAGTAATACTGCTTACAGTTTGGTCCTGGTCGTCTACAAAGGCATTTGCAGGAATAGTTAAAACTCCCCCCACAATATGTTGGGGATCCAAAATATAAAAGTACCTCTTTACATCCGGTTTGGTTAAAACAGATGTTTGTGTTTCTGCGGTTATGGCAAGCTTGAACAGTGTAGCCATGTTCTATCCTCCTTAATATTGTTTTTATTTTCCATACTTTATAATATGTAATTTACATAAATAGTGATATATAATATGCAATATGCAAACCGAATATGTATTAAATGCTGTTTAATATCTTAATATCCCAAAAATGTGCCAAATAGGGGAAGAGGGAAAATTTATATATGTCATTATTTTATGTTAATTTGTTCAGCTGGCCGGCATGAAATTGAATTGGTTTGGTTTTGCTTCCTGTCAAAGGTATGCTGTGGTATAGGAATAAAATATTCTAATACTGATAATAATGTGGGTGCCTGGTATGGCACACTTTTGTAATTGTTGTGCCGTAACGGCATATTGGATGGCTTGAACATCAATTTTGATATAAAATAAAAAATAGAAAAATAAAAGTATTAGCCGGAGGGATACAATGGAACGTTATATTCTTACCTATGACATCGGTACTACGGGAAACAAATGCAGCCTGTTTAACGAAAAAGGGGTTAGCATATATTCCAGGACGGTACCTTACGAGACTATATATCCTAAACCCGGATGGTCGGAACAAAAACCTGAAGATTTCTGGAAAAGTGTTGTCACCGGGACGAAAATTTTGCTCGAAGAATCGGGGATAAATCCGTCAGAAATATCCGTAATAGGATTGAGCGGGCATATGAACGGTTGCATACCTGTTAACTCAGAAGGTGATGTATTATTTAATGATATCATACATTCCGACAGCCGAAGTATTGAAGAATGCAGGAAAATATCACAGGTTTTTGACAGCATTGACTATTACAGGCTTACAGGCATAAGGCTGAGCCCGCATTATACATTGCCGAAAATTTTATGGTTAAAGGCCAATTATCCGGATATATATAATAAAACCGCTTTTTTTATTGCCAGCAAGGATTATGTTGCATACAAGCTTACCGGTAATTTGGGAACCACCGACTATTCCGATGCGTCAATGACGGGTTTGTTTGACATACATAAGAAACGCTGGTCGGATGACATAACCAGCCAGATGGGTATTGATGAGGGCAAACTGCCTGATGTAAAAAAATCATACGATATTGCAGGGTACGTGACCAGGGAAGCATCTTCCATGACCGGCCTTGTGGAGGGAATACCTGTTGTCGTAGGCGGAGGGGATGGTTCCTGTGCCACAAAGGGGGCAGGGGTTTCTGAAAAGCTGCAGGCCTATAACTATATTGGCAGCAGCTCCTGGATTTCAATCCTCAACAGTGAACCTATATTGGACGAATCAGCAAGGATCTTTAATTTCTATGACCTGGACGGGGAGAATTTCAATGTGTGCGGAACAATCCAGTGTGCCGCCATATCGTATGATTGGGTCCTTAATAATATAGCAAAATCCGAAGTGGAGGAATGCAGGAAAAAGGGGACCAATGTATTTGACTATATGGACAGTCTGGCAGAAAAAGTGCCTGCCGGCTCTAACGGGGTGTTTTTCATACCTTATTTGATGGGGGAAAGGTCGCCGATTTGGGATGAGAACACAAAAGGAGGGTTTATTGGTATTACTCTCTTTAACAAGCGCGAAGAATTGTTCAGGGCCACATATGAGGGAATTGCCTTTGCGCTGAAAAGCGTGTTGAAAGTTTATGAGGAAAACGGGCTTTCACCGGAAAAGATCAATCTTATCGGCGGCGGGGCAATAAGCCCTCTGTGGAACAAAATCATGTGCAATGTTTATGGTAAAAGGATTATGATACACAAGTATCCGCGGGAGGCCACATCTCTTGGAGCAGCTATGGCCGCGGGTGTAGGAGTGGGCATATTTAAAGATTTTAATGTTGCTGCTTCCCTGGTGGAATTTGAACGGCAGTTTGAACCGGATCCGGAAACCGTGGAAGTATATGAAAAATGTTATGAAGTATTCAGCATGTTTTATCCGCGCCTGAAGCCGATATATGAGAAAATGTCCGAATTAATATGATAAAATAGTAAATTGGATTTCAAATTAAAGTAAAGGAGCCAGAAATATGAGTAAAAATTGCAATCTAAGCTGCAGCAGTTGCTCAAAAAGCTGTGCAGAAAGAAATGAAAGGAATAAAAATAGTTTGACGGAAAAGCCAAATGAAATGAGCAGTGTCAAAAAAGTTATAGGTATTGTAAGCGGCAAAGGAGGTGTCGGCAAGTCGCTGGTAACCTCCATGCTTGCAGTTACCATGAACAGAAGGGGCTATCATACCGCCATTTTGGATGCTGACGTTACCGGGCCTTCCATCCCCAAGGCCTTTGGTGTCAGGGAAAATGTAACGGGCAATGAATTTGGCATGTTTCCGGTTAAAACCAGGACGGGTATAGATATTATTTCAGCTAACCTGCTTTTAAAGAATGACACCGATCCCGTTATATGGAGAGGGCCCATGATTGGGAATATGGTAAAGCAGTTCTGGACAGACGTTATCTGGGTTGATGTGGATTTCATGTTCATCGATATGCCACCGGGAACCGGCGATGTTCCCCTTACGGTATTTCAGTCTATTCCTGTTGACGGGATTATTGTCGTTACCTCACCACAGGAGCTGGTGTCCATGATTGTATCAAAAGCTGTCAAGATGGCGGAAATGATGAATATACCTATCATTGGACTGGTGGAAAACATGTCCTATTTTAAATGCCCGGATTGCGGTAAAGAACACAAAGTTTACGGCGACAGCCACATTGATGAAATTGCCCGGGAGCATAATTTAAAAGTGCTTGCAAAGATACCAATTAACCCCAAAATTTCCGCTGCCTGCGACAAGGGTATGATCGAACTCTTTGAAGGGGATTGGCTCGATCCTGTGGCAGAAGTACTTGAAGAAAAAATAAGCGGCTAAGAGACGGCATCTAAGGTACGACATTTATATTGATAAACAGTGCTTGCATAATAACAGCACCTGCATAATAAAACCGCAATGCGTAAGAAACGGCAATGCATAGTAAACAGCACATGCATAAATAAAACAGTGCCTACAATTATTATCTTATTTGCAGGCACTGTTTTAATTATGTATATGTAATATGTGTGAGAAAATCTATAGTAATCACTTGTTTATATAACTGTCCATATGAGAAAATGTCCATGTGGAGACAAGATGAAAGTTTAAGCCGGACCGGGTGCATTAGTTATTTTTATATGAACGTATCAAGCTTGTTATAAGTTTCCTGACCTTACCGCCGATATAATTAGCTATTTCCATCAAGATTCTTATATAGATCACAGATAAAATTAATGCTGCGGCAAGACCTAACACGCCTAAAAATTTCAACATGAAATCTCCCTCTTCAAGCCAATGATAAATATTGCCTGTATTGCCATTACATTCTATCATATTTTAGATACAATGTCTATTTAAGCCAAGTAAATATTACATATTTCTCCGTAGTGTAATTCTGAATTCATTTCATCTGAACTTTTATATATAAATTATATATAAGTTTTTTCTTCTTTATGGCTTCCATATGAATTGTGTGAAAATTATTTCAAATCACCATTTTTATGAATGGGTTTTCGTTAAAATTGCATTTATAATAATAGTATATAAAGCAATATTGAAGGAATTGCCGAACTATTATGCACTAAAACCTACAGCAATCTTTTATAATGTAGGGAGTGTGTTATATGAAGCAATCATTAATCATTATTTACGTGGCACTGGCTGCTTTAATTGTAATAGCTTACTTTGTAGGCGGTAGTGCCGTTATTTTGGACGGAATTAATATATCCGTCAGCACTGCATATAAATCATTTCTGATGCTTGTGGCTTCATTTGCCATCATAGGACAGCTAAATGTACTGCTTTCTGCGGATACAATAAAAAAATGGTTGCAAAAATTCAGCGGTATAAAAGCAATAATAGTAAGCGCTGTTGCAGGAGGGCTTTTCCCGGGCGGCCCTTATATTTATTATCCTTTTATTTTGAGCTTCAGAGAAAAGAAACTCCCATTTTACACATTGATAACTTTTATATTTGGCAAACAGGTTTTTGATTTTTCACGTTTGCCCATGGAAACAAGCCTGGTTGGACCTGAAATAACTTTGATCAGGAATTTGATAACCTTTCCTATACCGATAATTGTCGGATTACTGGCACTTCGATTTTACGGTAGCACTGCTTCTGTAAATCCCACTTTAAAGGCAGGTGAAAATAATGGCTCAGACAACAATAATTCTTAGTATAATTGCAGTTTTACTTATTGCTGTTAACTCAAGGAAAACGGGTAAACAATATGAAGGATTAAAAATAGGGCTAAAACAATTTCTGCAGACAGCACCGGTAATGATAGGCGCATTTTTATTGGCCGGCATTATTGAAGTTCTCATACCAAGGGAATTTGTTCAAGACTGGTTGTCTAAAGAGGCAGGGTTAAAGGGTATAGTGTTAGGCACTTTCGGAGGAATGCTGCTTGCAATGGGGCCATATGCCTTTTTCCCGATTGTGTCTTCAATAATGGCTTCAGGCGCAGGGCTGGGAACGATAATATCGATCATTACAGGCTGGATCCTGCTGGGATTAAGTAAATTCCCTTATGAGACAGGATTTTTCGGGATTAAATTTACGGTAAAGAAACTCATATTCAGCATGCCGTTTTGTTTTATTGCAGGACTGATTGCATATATCTTGGAGATAACAATTTGAATATTGTCCTGATTATTGCATATATGTGATAGAGTTTCCTGCCAGGTATCTGTTTCTTGCAAAAAAGCAAATTATTATGTAATATCAAGTTATTATGTAATACTAAATTGTTATGTAATATCAAATATGTAATATAATTTAGATTAAATGCTGTTATGGACAAAAAATAAGCAAATAAAGAACAAGTAGAAAAATACATTAGTTACGAGTAGAAAATAATACATTAGTTAATTGAAGCAACAACGGAGGAATAGTCCTAAGTGAAAAAGAAACTGTTAAAGAACAAATTGCTGCGTACCCTTATTGAGTTGCGAGGCAATCCCCGTGCCTGTGTTTATACTGAACCTATGTGGGGCCTTTCCATGAACCTGTGCCTGCCATATGCATCGGTCTATATGCTTGCTTTAGGCATGAATGATGTACAGGTAGGGATTATCACTTCAATTAACATGCTCTCTCAAACGCTTTTTGCGTTTTTATCCGGTGCTATAATTGATAAACTGGGACGCAGGAAGAGTACTGCGGTATTTGATTTTCTGGCCTGGAGTATTCCTTGCCTCATATGGGCATCCAGCCAGGGATTTTGGTTTTTTGTCATAGCTGCGTTACTTAACGGCATGATGAAGATAACTACCGT
>JAMOAC010000526.1 GCA_023621975.1 Bacillota bacterium
AATACCCTTTTGTTTTTAAAGCTCTCAGGAATATTAAATGTCCTCCTGTACCACATAACTTCATGAAGGCTTTTGTCATTAATTCCGCTCATTTTGCTCTGGTAGCAGAATGGTACGGTTATCTTCCTGGAAAAATCAGTTTTCCCTGTTTTATACCATCCGTTTTTTTCACCAACATTATCGTCATCGAATTCAAAATCCCACTCCCCGTTAAGATTCAACCATTCCTGCCTTTCAAAATCGGGTCTGGGAAATTCCGGACGCGGTATTGACATACTCATTTTATTCCCCCCTGTATTTATATTTAATCATATGGTTAATTAATTAACTTTTGTTACATTTTCATTATAATTCTATACGAATTCTTCGTCAACACCAGCGTTACTCGCAAGCCAGAATAATTGACCTGTTAACTTTTTAGTTATATAATAAAAAAAACTTGCAAAGGAGCAGGTGCGTTTAATGAAGATTGAAGTAAATACAAAAAACATGAAGCTCTTTGAGGCTCTGTCTTCAGGCACGAGAATACAAATTTTGGAACTGCTGAGCGAAGGGCCGAAGAATATAGGAGAACTTGCCAAAAAGCTTGGTATTTCTTCTTCCATAACTACAAGGCATATTCTTATGCTTGAAGAAGCAGGCCTGGTTCACAGTGAAAACATCCCCGGCAAAAGAGGGCTCCAGAAATTATGCTCCCTTGCTGAAAATGAAATAATCCTTACATTTGAGAAAAGAAAAAACAGCAGTCAATACCGCTCCGTATCCATTCCCATCGGGCATTATGTCAATTATGAAGTTACTCCTTCATGCGGTTTGGCATCAATAGAAGGCCTTATAGGAATATTGGATGACCCCAGGTACTTCAGTGACCCGGCGCATGTCAATGCTGCATTGTTGTGGTTCAGGACTGGCTGGATAGAATACCGCATACCTGGCTATATTTTCATGCCTCAGCAGATTAATGCAATTGAAGTTTCCGTTGAAATATGCTCGGAATTTCCAAAATACAACGAAGACTGGCCATCCGATATACATTTCTATTTAAACAACATCCTGCTGGGAGTCTGGATGTGCCCGGGAGACTTTGGCGAAACCCGCGGAACATACACCCCTGACTGGTGGAAGAACAATTCACAATACGGCCTTCTTAAAACCATACGCATAACACATTCAGGGTGCATGTTGGATGGGACTCCTCTTTCAAATATTACCCTGGACCAGCTTCAAATAAAGCCAGGAAAAGATATGTCATTCAAGCTTGCTGTACCTCCGGACACACGCAACCCCGGTGGGTTAAACATTTTCGGAAAAGGCTTTGGCAACTATGACCAGGACATAGAAGTAGTGGTTGAGTACGTATGAATAGCTCAATCCTCCTTATGCTGCCAGTATGCATTTATGCATGCTTTATATCCAATCATTATATACAACTTATTCAGCGCTTTCCTCCACGCCGTATATAATCTTTCTGAATTTCATCTTTCCAGTCTTTCGGAAGGATGTCGGTTTCGCAGTAGAAAGCAATGGCATCGCTCATTACGCTGAAATTAAGCTCAATTCCTTTACTGTCTGCATGGTAATCCTGTGCCTTTTCAGAAGAGATTCCTAAGCGCTGCGCCGTTGCTACTGCATCAATATTTGCCCCGAGAAAGATAAATTCCCAACCATGGTGCATCTGCTGGTGCCGTATCATTTGCCTGATATGTTCTGCTGTATATTCTCTGCTGGAGTTTTCCTCCCCGTCTGTGATGATTACAAACATTACCTTTTCTGCGCGGTATTCCTCAGCAGTGTACTTCTGCGCATTTTTAATTTTTTGAATTGCAAATCCAATTGCGTCAAGGAGCGCGGTCGAACCACCGACCTGATATTCCTTTTCCGTTATAGGACTGACAGCTTTAATGTCGGCGCGATCGTGGAGAACCTCCTGCTTTCTGCTTTTTAAGCATTGAATTGAAGCCACCAATGGTGTCGTCTTCTAATCCGCACATAGAACCGCTTTTGTCGAGAATAAATACTAATTCGGTCAATCCCTTTTTCATTTTGATGCCCTCCTTAATATTTATTACAACTTAAGGATAGCACCTGAAAAATATCATTTGGTCGCTTTGAAAGCGACAAATTACAATGGATTGTCACCGATTAACATTTATTATCCTTAACAGAATTTATCCTCCCAAAAGCGGTTGATCGTACTTGAACAGCACCTGGTTTATCTCAAAGATATCGTATTTACCGTTTGCAATAAAATACTCTATAATCACGTCAAACTTGTTGCAGGGGGATAACGCATAGCCAGCTCTTCGGAGCAAATCTTTAGTTTCGTCAAGAGTCAGTTCCAGTGCCACTGCAAGAGCGATAACAGTTCGTTTGCTGGGTATATATCCTTTTACGGTTCGTATTTTTGAAAACAGTTTGCGGTCAATGTTTGCCCGCTTATAAACCTCAACATCAGTTTTACCTTTTGTATCTATAAGGTGAAACAGCGTCTGGGAAAAAGGCTCATCGAGATTTTCAATCAACTCGTCAATTTTCAGAGGAAGAATACGATCCGCGCAAACGGTTTCAGGTTCCGATAATATTTCAGGCACTTCGTGGACTGATTGGGCTTCTGCCTCGTCTACGACCAGTTCCTGATCGGGCTTGCTTCTGAACAGCTCCTTATCGAGCCAATCGTCCCAATAATCACTCACGTAATGTTTATCAATATAACCGGCAACTTCACTAGCAAGTTTCTCGCTAATCATGAAGGAATTCTTGTCAAACACGGTAAGGTAAACATATATATCTGTATCATGCTTATCAAGAAAATCGGATATGGCAGAAATTGCAACCCGCAGGGCTTCATCTTTGGGATAGCCGTAAATACCGCTTGAAATCAATGGAAAGGCAATACTTTCACAGTTATTCTCAACAGCAAGCTTCAAACTGTTCAGATAACATGAGCGAAGCAGTTCTTCCTCTCCATACTTACCGCCCCTGTAAATCGGCCCCGCCGTATGTATTATATATTTGGCATGCAGCCTGAAGCCCGGTGTTATAACCGCTTCGCCTGTCTGAATCGGTGCAAGTTTATCACAGGCTTCCTGCAGCTCATCCGCTCCTGCAGCTCTGAATATTGCACCACAGACTCCGCCGCCCATCTTCAGTGCGGTATTTGCCGCATTGACAATGGCATCAACCTGCATTTTTGTAATGTCCTGCTGCACAATAAGAAATGGCATAAATCAGTCCTCCAATCTGTTTTGGCGATTAACAGCTGCCAATGTTTATAGCTGATGATTATTATAGAAGAATCTATCGTATATCTCTTGAATTCCGTTAATAATAATTTTACCATAGAATAGACTATTCTCAAAA
>JAMOAC010000437.1 GCA_023621975.1 Bacillota bacterium
ACAGTAAAAAAATTTGTACCATGCTTCAGCTTCAATGAACAAATCCTGCAAGGCCGTAATTACTAATAATTATGTAATTCAAAATATGTTTTGTCAAAATATATTTAACAGTTTAAAATATCAATTTTAATATATAATTTTATCCTTAACACGGCTGACAATAAAGGTAACCGACGTATCAGAGCGCTTTTCAGACAGTTGCCGGTGTGATGCCTGAGCTTAATAAAAAACTAAAAAACATTAAAAAATAAAAATATCGTAAATATAACTTTGCAATCGGAATTAAATTCCATTATAATATGAATATCTTTTAAGAAGCAATGAAGATTATTGCTCGGGAGGTTATTGTTTTGAACAACGAATTAATACTTGTTCTTGCCTTTGAGGAAAAATTCAGTCAATTGATTGCAAGAAGGGTAAGGGAAGTCGGTGTATACTGCGAGGTTCTTCCTTATACCGCTTCTGTTGATAGAATAAAATCCAAAAACCCAAAAGGTATAATATTATCAGCTAATCCGGCTTCGGTACTTAATGCTGATTCTCCCGGATGCGGCAAAAAAATATTCAGTCTGGGAATTCCCGTTCTGGGAAACTGCCCCTGCTGTAATACGGAAGATGGCAATAAGAATCCCCTCCTTGTGCAGTTCCGTCCTGAAGAAATTGACACCGATGAAGGAATGAAAACATTAAACGACTTTCTTTTCAGGATTTGCCGTTGTAAAGGCGACTGGAAGATATCATCCTTTATAGACAAATCCATAGAGGAGATAAGGCAAAAGGTAGGAAACGGAAAAGTACTCTGTGCCCTTTCGGGAGGAGTTGATTCTTCCGTATCTGCAGTGCTTGTTCATAAAGCCGTCGGAAAGCAGCTCACATGCATATTTGTCGATCATGGGCTTTTGAGGAAGAATGAAGCAGACCAGGTGGAAGAGGTATTCCGCAATCAATTTGACATAAATCTAGTAAGAGTGAATGCAGAAGAACGCTTTTTAAACCGCCTTAAAGGCGTAACGGATCCGGAGGCAAAGAGAAAAATCATAGGTGAGGAATTTATAAGGGTATTTGAAGAAGAAGCAAAGAAGATTGGTACCGTAGACTTTCTGGTTCAGGGAACTATATATCCTGATGTCATCGAAAGCGGTATCGGCAACTCTGCTGTCGTAAAAAGCCATCATAATGTAGGCGGGCTTCCAGATCATATTGATTTCAGGGAAATAATAGAACCTTTGCGCTATCTCTTTAAGGATGAGGTACGCAAGGTAGGCAGAGAACTGGGTATTCCAGACAGCATTGTAACGAGACAGCCTTTCCCTGGACCCGGGCTTGCAGTCAGGGTTATAGGAGAAATAACCAAGGAAAAACTCGACATACTGAGGGATGCAGATGCAATTTTCAGGGAAGAAATTGCAAACGCAGGCCTTGACAGGGAAATCAACCAGTTCTTTGCGATACTTACGGGAATGAGAAGTGTAGGAGTAAGGAATGATAAAAGGACTTACGATTACACAATAGCGCTCAGGGCAGTGAATACAGTAGATTTTATGACCGCCAGGTGGGCAAAAATCCCACACGACCTGCTGGAAAAAGTATCAGACAGGATAGTCAGTGAAGTCAGGCATGTAAACAGGGTCGTTTACGATATTACCAACAAGCCGCCGGCAACAATCGAGTGGGAATAAACAAAATGAAACAAAATTCCCCGGATTCCTTAATAAGGGCTTCGGGGTTTATTTTTTAAATTCTGTTCCTGGAATGTGTATTTGGGTTCGATCCCTGGAAAGACGTGTATTTGGGTTCTTTTCATGAAAGTGCTGTTACCTTACAAAACTTAAGGCAAGATTTCCTCCAAGGTAATCAAACTTTGAACCCTGGTACCTTGACTCAGCTTTCATTTTTTCCTCAACCATATCCCGAATTACCCACCAGCTTCTGCCCCAATTGCAGAAAAGAGTCCTCTCCTCTGGCGCACGGCCCAGCAATCTCTGTATGACAATATCGGGTGAAAGATATTCAAGAAAGGTTATTATCCTTTCCATATATTCTTCAAGGCTGACAGGCTTTATTTCGCCTCTCTCATACATATCTCCAAGCCTTGTATCCTTCAGAATGTAAAGGGAATGGCATTTTACCTGTTCCACGCCGAGTGCCGATAATATCTTTGCTCCCTCGATAACATCCTTCAGGGTATCCATCGGCAAATCAACTATGTAATGGGCGCAAGTACCCAATCCGTATCTTTTCGTACGGATTACGGTATCGATAAATTCAGCAAGAGTGTGACCCCTGTTAAGAAACTCAAGCGTCCTGTAGTTTACCGTCTGTAAGCCCAATTCCAGGACAATATCCACATTTTTTTCCTTTTTAACTTCTGCAAGGAATTTCAGCTGTTCATCGCTGACGCAGTCCGGCCGGGTTGATATATATATGGCAACAATACCTTCTATGCAGGCCTCCAGCACGAATCTTTGAAAATCGCTGAACGGAAGGTAAGTATTGGAATAGTTTTGAAAATACGCGATGAACTTATTGCTTTTATAGTTTCTGCCTATATAGGCGGAATTCCTTTCAAGCTGCTCTTTCACGCTGAGAGTGCTGGAAAGGCACTCAAAATCAGTACCTTCCTCACCGCAGAAGATACACCCTCCTTTTCCTTTCCTTCCGTCCCTGTTTGGACAGGTTGCATTCAGGTTTACAGGCAACTTATATACCTTTTCCCCGTATTTGTTTTTCAAAAAGTCAGAAAACTTGTAGTAAAGCAATGAACGCGTCCGCCCTTTCGAAACAAATTCCCGCTAAACTTAAAGGTTTTCCGCGTGCCTTATTACCATGTTATATACATCTCTCAGCGGAATGCCGGTCTTTTCCGCTATTTGCCTGCAGTCCTCGTATTCCGCCGATATTTTTGAAAAGTCACCCCATGAAGCTATCTTAACCCTTACATCGCCAAAGCATGTATTTACCGTTTTAACCTGCCGGTCCATGCAATACCTCTTGATAACATTTCTTCTGACACCCAGGGTAGATGTCTCCTTCATTATTATATCCGTAAGTTTCTTTTCATCTTCAATATTACACAGTACAGACAATATCACACCAGGCCTGTTCTTTTTCATGTAAACCGGTGTGTAATAAGCATCAAGGGCACCGTTTTTCAACAGCTTCTCAATGGTGTATCCCATAATTTCCGGGCTCATGTCGTCAATATTTGTCTCCAGCAGCGCAGTTTCCTCCATCATCATGCCTTCATCAGGCATTGTGCCCATTATCACTCTCAGCGCATTAAGCCTTCCTATATCCCTTTTCCCCATTCCATAGCCTATCCTGTCAATCAGCATGGCAGGCATATTGCCAAAATCGGATGAGAGGCATTTTATCAACGCCATTCCAGTAGGTGTTACCATTTCGGTATTAACATCCTCGGTTATTAGCGGTATGTTAGTGCCTCTTAACATCTCCATTACTGCCGGAACGGGTACGGGAATAATACCGTGGGCACACGTAACAAAGCCGTGCCCGTCATGAAGGGGGGATGAAAATACCTTGTCTATTCCCAGCAAATCAATACATATGGCCGTACCTACAATGTCAATAATTGAATCTACTGCGCCCACTTCGTGAAAGTGAATCTCATTAATATCCTTGTTATGGACTTTGGCTTCCGCTCTTGCTATTTCTCTGAATACTTTTTTGCTCAGTTCCTTGACATTTATTTTTAATTCGCTTTCGTCTATCATTTCTTCTATAATTTTCAGATTCCTGCTGACTTTTTGGCCATGATGGTGATGGCCATGGCCGCCATCACAGTCGTGATCATGGCTGTCTGCATCATTGCCATCTTCATCAACCAGTACCTGTACATCCGTTCCATAGATGCCGTTGCTGCCTTTTTTCTGAATCACGATTTCATAGCCGCTTAAATTGAGTTTTGCAAGCTCCCTTTTAAAAATCTCACTGTCAATTCCCAAATCAAGTAAGGCACCCAGTGTCATGTCTCCGCTTATCCCTGAGAAACAGTCAAAATACAATACTTTCATATTTAAATAAAACCTCCGGTTTAGTTCATATTAAAATAACTGCAATTTTGAAATATCTACAGTCGTCCATACGTCCATATCAAGCTTTTATAGCTTGTTAATCATACTGGCCAGGTACCCTGCTCCAAAGCCATTATCAATGTTTACAACACCGACACCGCTTGCACAGCTGTTCAGCATGGCAAGCAAAGCTGAAAGGCCGCCGAAATTCGCACCATACCCAACACTGGTAGGAACCGCTATAACAGGCTTGTCTACGATTCCTCCCACAACGCTTGCCAGAGCTCCCTCCATGCCTGCCACTACTATAAGCACATTTGCTCTTGTTAAAACGTCAATATTTGCAAGCAGCCTGTGAATTCCCGCAACGCCTACATCATACAGCCTCTCCACCTTGTTGCCCAGAACTTCCGCAGTCACGGCAGCTTCCTCGGCTACCGGCAAGTCCGCAGTGCCTCCGGTAACTACGGTAATTATTTTGTCAGTTGTAATTATTTCCCTTCTCTTTACCACAACTATCCTTGCAGTTTCGTAGTATACCACGTCTTCCGTTATTTCCTTTATCCCTTCATAAACTTCGGTCTCAGCCCTGGTAGCCATTATGTTATTGTCTTTTTCCATAAGCTTTTGCACAATTGCTTTGATTTGCTCAATGGTTTTGCCCTGACAGAAGACAACTTCCGGGTAACCGTTTCTTATGCTTCTGTGGTGATCAACCTTCGCAAATCCAAGGTCTTCAAAAGGCAGTTTCTTTAATTCCTCCAGGGCGCTGTCAATATCCGTTTGTCCTGACCTGACATTTTCAAGCAATCGCCTCAAATCGTTGATATTCAAGCTACCAGCTCCTATTCCACATGGGATCAATCTTATGCCTGAGATAATAATAGAACAAAACAAAGATATAATCAATTATATAATTAGCTTGCACTATAAAATCTCCTGTTTTCGCTGCCGCAAGGTTTCAGGCGCCATCCTGGAAAACGATACTTAAAATAATTAATGAATAAATAAAAAAAGCAGGGAACATGTTGGGCCAGGCCTCTTATGTTCCCTGCAAAAGCCTATTCATCCTCATCCTGCAGCGCGTCGTATCCTTCCTCACCGGTTCTGATTTTAATGACATTTTCGACATCATAAATAAAGATTTTACCGTCACCCATATTGCCTGTGTACAGTGCCTTTTTTATTGTGTTTACAACTGTTTCTGTAGGTATCTTGCATACAACAATATCAACCTGAACCTTGGGAAGGAGCCTGGTTTTTACCGGAGCACCGCGGTAGTACTCTGTATGTCCTTTTTGCATACCATAACCAAGGACATTTGTTACCGTCAGGCCTGTGATGCCGATTTTATCAAGGGCTGTCTGAAGCCGTGTGAACCTATCCTGGTTGGTGATTATGGTTACTTTTGTAATCTTTGCTCCGGGACGAGCACGATTGACCACCGGGATTGCAGCTTCAGGAGAAACAGTGCCGGAAGCAACCTTCTGTAAGTCAGCCGTGGCTGCTGTTGCTGCTGCCACAGTGGCTCCGGTTGCGTTATCAGAAGACATAATAGGCGCTACAAGGGCAAAATCAGGATAAGCGGAGTTTCCGTGTTCACCAATGTCAAGACCCTGAATTTCTTCTTCAAGACTGACACGGATACCCATTGTCTTCTTAAGAATATACCACACCAGAGCGGACGAGATAAATACAAATATTCCAACGGCAATGATGCCGAGAATTTGTACTCCAAGTAATGACAGGTCACCTCCGAAGAATAAGCCGTTGACTGTAGAAAGGCTGGTCACCCCTTCCTGGGCGAAAAGCCCTACACAGATAGTACCAAAAACACCGCAGACCAGATGTACGGATGTGGCACCTACAGGGTCATCAACCTTTATCCGGTCAAAGAAAAGTACAGAGAACACGACGATAACACCGGCTATAGCACCGATAATCAGAGAACTTGTAACACTTACATAAGCACAGCTACCAGTAATACCTACAAGGCCTGCCAGGCAGCCGTTGATGGTCATACCAAGATCCGGCTTGCCAATGAAGATCCATGATGTTGCGGTAGCAGTGAGCACAGCTGCAATAGCAGCGGTGTTGGTAGTCACTAGGATATGAACAACATCTGCCGGATTCTGAAAACTCATAGTGGAACCGGGGTTGAATCCGAACCATCCAAGCCACAGGACGAACAAACCGACAACTGCAAGAGACATGTTATGGCCTGGGATTGCCTTTGGCTTTCCGTCCTTATCATACTTACCGTAGCGGGGTCCAAGCATAATGGCTCCGGCCAGTGCTGCCCAACCGCCGACCGAGTGGACGACAGTATCGCCGGCAAAGTCCATGAAACCAAGATCGGCCAGCCAGCCGCCACCCCATATCCAGTGACCGACGATGGGGTAAATTATGAGGGTCAGCACGAAAGAAAATACTATAAAGGATAAATACTTTATACGCTCTGCGACCGCACCAGACACAATGGTTGCCGCAGTTCCGCAGAAGACAAGCTGGAAAAAGAATTTTCCCCAGAACGGTACGTTCGACGTAAGGGTGTCTTTGTAGAAATCGAGATTTGAATTGCCTAGGATAAACAACTGCTGAGTACCGATAAAAGGATTGTCGCCGCCGAACATCAGTCCCCAGCCAAGCAACATGAAGCCAAGCGATGAAACCGCGAAAACGATAAAATTTTTCGACAGGATGTTGACCGTATTTTTTGACCTGTTAAAACCGGATTCGACCGCTGCGAAACCGAGATTCATAAAGAACACCAGTACAGCTGCAAGCAGTACCCAAATGGTATCAACTATCATTGTGATATCCATAAATCATTCCCCCTTTTGATTATAAAATTTATATTATAAAATTAAGGGCGTGTATTTTATTGAAGTGCCAATAAAACACACGCCCTTGTGCGCATTAAATTTTAATTTTCTACCAATACAAGCATGTTCTGCATAATAAGCTTTTATCAGATATCAGGCAAGACTTTCGTGTAACTGCTGCAGTTTTGAAATCCGGAATTTTCTTACAGTCATCCTCGACATTCCCCCAAAAACAAGTAAAGGCGTTGTTGATTTTATCAACAGCGCCTTTGCTATTTTTTGTCATTATAAAATAATACATGCTTGTTTGTCAATAGAAAAATACAAAAATTTAATGAAAAAATTTTCTGGGTTAATTTAAAAAGTAAATGTGCAGATTTTGGGGTTTTCAGGTGAATCAAAAAAGTCAGCGTTATTACTCCAGCAATTCACGCAACCTTCTCTCGTTATCTTCCCCTACACTGCCGTTTTTTACAGCAATCTCAAGAGCCGTTTTTCCCAGGATCTTGTATACGTCAATAAATTCCGGGCACTTTTTTCCCATTTCTTCAATATGCCGTGCAATTACTCCGGAATCGCCCCTTGAAACAGGGCCGGTAAGGGCCGCTTCCGGTCCCAGTAATTCTATATTATTAACAGTCTTTACAGCCAAAGGTGCAAGAGCTTTAATTCCCATTTCCGCGTCAATTCCTGCAGCACTTAACAAACCCTTGGCCATATATGACAGTACAACTGTATAGTTTGAAAGCACACATGCAGCTGCATGATAAAGTGGCTTGGCCTGCCTGTTTAATAAAAGCAGCCGCCCGTTAAAAGCCTTTACTATAATTTCAGCGGCTTTTTGAGCTTCATGGGATCCTTCAAAACTAAAATATATATTATATAAACCTCTCCAGCCTTCCAACCTGTCTGCAAAAGTCTGTATGGGATGCAAAGAGCCTGTAAACCCACCTTTTTCAGAAATTGAACCCAACACATCTGAAGTGCATGCCCCGCTGCAGTGAAGAAATACCTTGCCCTTTATTATTTCCGTACCAATCCTTTCAGAAAGATATGAAGACATTTCTTCCAGTGCGTCATCGGGCACGGTGATAAACACGGTATCAGCCCTGCGGACCGTTTCTTCCAGGCTGTTGTAAAAAGCTGCGCCTATTTTTCTGGCAAGCACCTTTGCAGGTTCCTCAGTCCTGTTGTAAATACCCTCAATCGGGAATTTTTCCCTTGCAAGTCCGATTGCAAGGGCACTTCCGACTCTTCCGGCACCTATTATACCGATTTTCACCCGATTCCACTGCCTTTCTTCAATATGCTTTCATTCAGGCTTCCCATCCTGTATCCCGTAAGATCCAGTGCAGCGTATTTAAATCCAATTTCCTTAAATCTGGCACCAACCATGTCCATAAAGGATTCATCAAAAAACCTGTTTCTATCACCGGGCAGCACTTCTATTCTTGCAACATCTCCGTGGTGGCGAACCCTAACCTGGCGGAATCCAAGACTGAACAGGTATTCCTCTGCCTGTTCAATCATTTTCAGCTTCTCTATAGTTATTTCTTCTCCGTAAGGTATTCTTGACGCAAGGCACGCATAAGCCGGCTTGTCCCAGGTCGGAAGACTCAGCTTCCTTGAAATTTCCCTCACTTCTGTTTTTGTAAACCCGGCTTCCCTCAAGGGGCTGTATATGCCCAGCTCCCTGAGTGCCACCATTCCAGGCCTGTAGTCATCCAGGTCATCAATATTCGAGCCGTCGGCAACTTTACTGACACCGTGATCCTGGGCTGTTTTCAGTATTCTCGAAAAAATTTCCTTCTTGCAGTAGTAACATCTGTTTGCGGGATTTTTTCTGAATATGTCCATTTCGGTTATATCTATATCCAGGATTATATGCTTTACCCCCAGGTTTTTTGCAAACTCAAGGGCTTCGCCGTATTCCCTGTCAGGATTGACAGGTGAGTGGACAGTTACAGCAATGGCTTTATCCCCCAGCACATCATGCGCTGTTTTGAGGAGGAAAGTGCTGTCCGTTCCTCCTGAAAATGCAACTGCAATACTGCCATATTCCCTGATTATGTTTTTCAACTTTTCAAATTTCCTGTCGAGTTCCATATACCAATCTCCCAACCATTATGAGTATTTTTATCATATTTCCTGACCATTTAAAGTATTATTTTATGATTTATTATACAAAAAATAATGATTTTTGTAACGCTGACATTTTTTAATGCCGAAAAATTTTTTTCCATACGGCATCTGACGTTTGAAATAATTATAAAGCATGCAAACACCCTCCGGCAGGCACTCATCTTCGTTCCTGTTTCCCTTTTGAACAATTCATTATGTATATACCTCTGGATAAACCGCCAGGAACACGTATTTTGGGGTTTCAGAAGTATATTAAGCATATATTTCACTTTCTTTACAATTCATTTACATCAATTGTAGCCATGATAACAATTTGATATATTATGGTTGGAAT
>JAMOAC010000531.1 GCA_023621975.1 Bacillota bacterium
GGCATAAAATACCCTCTTGCTGACTATGAACTTTTGCCTAATATGGCAATAGTAGATGCCGACATGATGATGAACCAGCCAAAAGGCCTTACCAGCGCATCAGGTATAGATGCCCTGACTCACGCACTGGAAGCATATGCATCAGTCATGGCCACTGATTACACTGACGGCCTTGCACTTAAAGCTATTAAAACCATTTTCGAATATCTGCCCAGAGCCTATGAATTCGGTGCTGCTGACGTAGAGGCAAGGGAAAAAATGGCCGACGCATCAACAATAGCAGGTATGGCATTTGCCAATGCTTTCCTCGGTGTATGTCACTCAATGGCTCACAAGCTGGGAGCATTCTACCACCTGCCTCACGGTATTGCCAATGCACTTATGATCTGTGAGGTTCTGCGTTTCAACGCATCCGAGACTCCAACCAAGATGGGAACATTCCCACAGTATGAATACCCCCGTACACTGAGAAGGTATGCGGAAATCGCAGAATATATCGGCTTAAAAGGCAAGAACGATGAAGAAAAACTTGAAAACCTGATAAAGGCCATTGAAGAACTGAAAGAAAAAGTTGGTATAAAGAAAACAATCAGGGATTACGGTATTGACGAAAAAGAGTTTCTTGACCGCTTGGATGAAATGGTTGAACAGGCCTTTGACGACCAGTGCACAGGTACCAATCCAAGATATCCTCTTATGAGCGAAATCAAGGAAATGTACCTCAGGGCATATTATGGGAAATAACGGAATATTATAAGGAGGGTATCCAAATGAAACTTGAAAATATCATTGCCGTACGCCCATCCAAAGTTGTATACCGTGACGGAGATCTGGCAATAAAAGTATTCGATGAAAACTACTCAAAAGCGGACGTTTTGAACGAAGCACTGAACCAGGCGAGGGTTGAAGAAACATCGCTTAATATACCCGAAATTATTGAAGTAACCAAGATCGACGGAAAGTGGGCAATAATCACCAGGTTCATTGAGGGGAAAACCCTTGAATGCCTGATGAAAGAAAATCCTGAAAAGTTTGACGAATACCTGGAGCTTTTTGTTGACATCCAGCTGGAAATGCACCGTCAAAAAGCTCCTATGCTCAACAAGCTCAAGGACAAAATGCACCGTAAAATATCTCAGTCAGGTTTAAATGCTACAATAAGGTATGAATTGCACACCCGCCTGGAGTCGATGCCCAATCATGACAAAGTTTGCCATGGGGACTTCAATCCAAGCAACATTATAATAACTCCAGACGGAAGACCCTATATCCTTGACTGGGCCCATGCCACCCAGGGTAATGCTTCTGCTGACGCTGCAAGGACATACCTGTTATTCCATCTTGCAAATGAAAAAGAAACGGCTGAAAAATACCTCAAATTGTTCTGTCTTAAGAGCGATACAGCAAAACAATACGTGCAAAAATGGATACCAATAGTGGCAGCGTCTCAATCAGTCAAGGGGAAGCCCGAGGAACGCGAACTGCTTTTAAAATGGGTTGATGTAGTGGATTTTGAGTAATATTATTATTGCAAATAATTCAATAATGAATAAATACATTGTATAAATAAAATTATTAATGATATACAACTTTGAAATTTACAAATTCGAATATTGGGTAAAAAATACGGCACTTGATTCATAAAATGGGTTTAGTTAAATCCTAATAAAATAGCATAGGGACTGGCTTAAAGGCATGATACCTTTTAGTCAGTCCCCTTTTCATCTTTTGTCCGGTTTATTTGAATCTGCCTGGTTTATTTATTTAATCTGTCTGGTTTAATTGCATAATTTTCATATTTTATTAAGCTAATATTTATATCTTTCTACCTGGGCGGTCGGTTGTATCCCCTTTCCCCATAAGGCTGCAGCTTTTCCAGCCATTTCTTTTCCATCTGCTTGAGCTCCCAGCGGGTATCGGTATCTTCCTTGACTTCTTTCTCTTCAAGCACTTCATAAGTAAAAGCTTCCTCACCCAGCTCGTTCCAATCCTTTTGCAGCTGGGAGTTAACAAACATTCCCATGTCTAATTGGCTGCGGATTGTCAGCCATTTATTCTTCAGGTTCGGGTAAGCTGATATAAAAATTTTACCGTTGGCAGTGTTTGTTATTTTTACTACGCCCATATAGGTCTTAATCTGCCTATACTGTTCCCTCAATTCTTTACGTCTCTGTTTATCCATATTTTCCCCTTTCCATCCATAAAATCTGGCATGCGCTTTAATCTGGCACGTGTTTTTTTACAATTCTCTTCTATATTATCACACTTTTTTTGAACATTAGATGCCATTTTATTGAATATTAGCTGCATTATATTACTTAAAACACAAAAACTATTGACTGATAATATAAAAGCTCCTTGTTAACATCAGCAGTAGTAGTAAACATTGAACTAACAAGGAGCTAATAGCTTCAACTGCTTGTACTATAAAAATTCAATTTCTTGTACTATTAAAATTCATTGACGATAAAACATTAAACTTTTACTTCTGTTTGTACCGCTACCAGGCTTGCCGCACCGTATTTTTCCCTCAAACGAGGCTTTTCAATCTTGCCGGTAGGATTGCGCGGCACCTTGTCAAATATTATTTTTCTCGGACGTTTATAGCGCGGCAATTCAATGCAGAATTTCCTTATATCCTCTTCCGTGCATGTATAACCCGGTTTTAGCTCAATAATTGCTGCAGCTATTTCTCCCAGTCGCTTGTCAGGCAACCCTATTACTGCTGCATCCTTGATTGCCTCATGGGAACGGAGGAAATCTTCAATCTGCACAGGATAAATATTTTCTCCCCCGCTTATAATCACATCTTTCTTCCTGTCTACCAGATATATAAACCCGTCCTCATCCATTCTTGCCATATCCCCGGTAAGAAGCCAGCCGTCCTTAAGCACTGCTGCAGTCGCTTCAGGGTCTTTGTAATAGCATTTCATAACGCCCGGTCCCTTGACTGCCAGCTCTCCTATCTCTCCCCGAGGAACAGGCTGACCGTTTTCATCAACAATCTTGGCCTCCCAGTTATAACCCGGCTTCCCTATAGCACCTACCTTGTGAATGTTCTCAACGCCCAAATGAACACATCCAGGGCCTGTAGATTCGCTCAGGCCGTAGTTTGTATCATACTGGTGGTTGGGAAAATACTTCTTCCACCTGTGAATTAAACTTGGCGGAACAGGCTGTGCCCCGATATGCATCAGTCTCCACCGGGAAAGGTCGTAATCTTCCAGTTTCACGTCTCCTCTTTCAATTGCGTCCAAAATATCCTGCGCCCACGGAACAAGAAGCCATACTATGGTAATCTTTTCTTCGGAAATCGTCCTAAGTATCCATTCCGGCTCAATTCCGCGCAGCAATACAGCTTTGCTTCCGCTGATCAAGCTGCCAAACCAGTGCATCTTTGCACCGGTATGATAAAGAGGAGGTATGCATAAAAAGTTATCTTCCCGCGTCTGCCCGTGATGCATGAGTTCGGTGTAACATGCCGAAACAAGGCTCCTGTGCGCATGCAAAATTGCTTTTGGGAATCCGGTCGTCCCTGAAGAGAAGTATATTGCGGCATCATCATCGTCAGTAATCTCAACGTGCGGGTCTTCAGAACTGCAGTTAGCCGTAAGGCGATCGTAACTTTCAGCAAAACTCGGCCTGCCTTCTCCTGCATATAACAGAATCTTCACTTTGGGAATATGGTCATATATTGCTTCAATCCTGCCTATAAATTCAGGGCCAAAAATCAAAACGCTGGCATCGGACAAATCCAGGCAGTATCTTATTTCTTCAGCCGTGTAGCGGAAATTCAACGGTACTGCAACAGCTCCAGCCTTTAATATTCCAAAATAAATCGGCAGCCATTCCAGGCAGTTCATCAATAGAATTGCCACTTTATCGCCCTTTTTTACTCCTCTTTTAATCAGCAAATTGGCAAGCCGGTTGGCTTTTTCATCAAAGACGCGCCATGTCATCTCCCGCCGGTATTCACCTGCGGGGTTGTTTTCAATAAGTTCATACTCACGCCATATTACGTTGTGCTCTTTCTGGAGATCCAGGTTAATTTCGGTAAGACATATTTCATTGCCATACAATTTGGCATTACGCGATAAAAATTCAGTGATAGGCATTTTCCCTTCCTCCCATTCTACCGTACAACGGAGACATTGTATTTTTTATATGTTCTTAACTTGCCGTCCTGCATTGCAAGTAATGTATACATAAAATAATAGCATTGAGATACATTATAAAACAATGCTTAAAGTTAATCAATATATTTGCTATATTAAATCATTACTGATTTTCTCAAGACCATCTCTGTCCAGAATGATAATTTTTCTGCGGCCTTTTAGTTCGATAAGCCCATTATCTTGAAATGACTTGAGTTTCCTGCTCAACGTTTCCTGGGTCATCCCTATTTGAGAAGCGAAGTCCCCTTTGGTCATATTCAGCTGTATCTCTTCTTTTCCCCCAGACATGGTTAAAAGCGCTTCTGCCAAACGCTGTTCCACCGTACTCAAATTTATTTTTTCTATAAGGTTTTCCGCCCTTTCCAGCCTCCTGCTCAACTCTTCCATTATCTTGAAGGAAATTGAAGGATACTTTTTCATAAGCTCTTTCAGCTTTGTCCCTTCAATTACACACATCGTGGAAGTTTCCAGTGCCTCCGCATTGTCTGTCATGGGTAAGGAACTGAACAAAGATAATTCTCCCATGAACTCACCGGGTCCGAGCACCCGGATCACCTGCTCCTTGCCGCTGGCGCTAAGCCTTGAAATTTTCACCCTGCCGGTATATATTACATAGAGCTTTTCCCCTCTGTCACCTGCCGTATAAATCATGTCGCCTTTTTCAAAAGTACGAGCGGTCGTTATTGCTGCAATTTCCTTCTTTTCTTCACAGTTCAGGCTGCTGAATATCGGTACAATATCTATACAGCTTGAATAGCCCTTCCTATGGCAGCTGCAATTCATCCAGATCCCCCTCATCCTGTAAAGCTTGTCTGCTTATGTCTATCTCTCTTTATTTGTTTCATTCATTTTGGTTTATAACAACAGTATACACTATGCCGGGCAGAATAGCTCGCTTTATTGCAGGCAAAAAATAAAACCGTGCTTTCTTCATATCTCCTGCCCGAAAATGGCCACATTCTGATCTGCCAATACAAACTTATCATCCGACCACTTCAGGGTATTCTGAATATAACCTAAAGTATCAGCATTGTACCTGCCGGCTATTTTTTGATAAGCCAGTAATTCATATACCTTGTTTGAATCAAAATCCACCGGGTACAGTATGCTTAATGAATTGACAAATCCGCTGACAGGCTTTTTCAACTTGCGTTCGCTGTTATATATCTCATTCAGGTATTCCTTTTCTCTGTATGAAATATCCAATATGTATTTTACATTGTTTTCCCTGCTTATAACCTCAACCTTGTAATTGTTTTTATAAGTAACATCATACTTATACTGCTCATTATATGCTTCAAAATCAAAAAGCAGCCTTGGTACATTGTTAATGAAGGAAAAAGCATAGTGTATCATTGTTCCGCCGCTTCCGCCAGTGATTATGCTGATTAAAATATCATCAATGCCGTCTCCTGTAAAGTCTCCCAGAAAAAGTGCAGGATTGTACCCTGAATTTTCCTTAAGAGGTATGCTGACAGACATGCCTGACATGACATTCTGTATTACAAGGGTGATATTTGTGACATACGAACCATCTGATTCCTTTGTTCCGGTTAAAAACACGTTTTCAGGTACCCTGTCGCCGTTTACATCGCCCCTGGCATGGGCAAAAATATTGGAATGCTTCAGGTTTGAATGAAAATCGTAGTTATACATAATAGAAAATTCCCCCCATTATTATCCGCCTCCCGGCAGTCATTCTTTTAAAACGAACGGCATATTATACAATTTATTCTATGAGGGAGAGGCTGTATTTGTTAATGTTTTAGATTTTTTATGAGGGGCGGGACATGAACCTGAACAAAATTACACCGGAAGAACGGTAATAATATACCCCCCTGCAAGCAAGCTCAGTAAATTTGCTGCAATTACGTATAAAAACGTTCTGATGCGCCTGTGTTCCTGTATAACAGCAAGGAATGCAATAATTTCGGAAATGAATACAAGGATTTCTCCAAATATTAACGAAACAATAATATAACCCTGTAAAGGCGAGAATCCGTTTAGCCATATATTTAAAGCGCCCTGCGTAATTAAATTTATCACCAGAAACGCAATCCACGATTTATTATCCCTGAACCCAAACACCAAGAATACAACAGCTTCTATCAACAATGTCAAAATCATGCGCAAAGCCACTAATAAAACAGACCTTGTCAATGACTTTCCGGGTGTTAGTTTCTGATTTTTCAAATCCAGTGTGTAGATATTGTTATATAATTTTAACGGCTTATCCAGCAATATTTCAAATGTCCCATCTGCTGAGCTGACCCTTACAATATAGCCGTTATCGGTTTTCAGGTCACGGGAATAGAAAGTAAAGTAACTTTCAATCATGTTAACAGTTTTTCGGGCTTTTACGTATGTATTATCCGATCCTATACTTATTTCAAGGTCATCGGGCGCATTACCGGCTATAATAATTATTGAAGGAGGCTCTGCTGCATTTCCATGACAAATTGATATAAAAGAAATCAGCATTAAGGAAAAAACAATAATCGCAGCAAGCAGTTTGCACCTTTTTAACAACTCACTAACCCCCTGACTTTTTTATCATATTTTCCCCATTCGTCAATTATTATATCCTGTTCCATTCATCAAAAACCGCAATAATATTTTCTTTTGGGTCCCTGATTCCCCATTCACACTGGGCAATCACTCCCGTTTTCTTATCCTTCATTAGTGCGCCGGCAACTTTTCTTACTGCACTTCTCACGTCTTCAGGGCCGCCAAAAGGCAGTATGTTCTGTCTGTCTATTTCTCCCCAGAATGTAATTTTACCGGCGTATTCCCTTCCGAGTTTTTCGATGTCCATGCAGAAAAGCTGGGAATTGACAGCATCTATGCCTATTTCAATCAGATCGGGATAAATGGATTCTATATTGCCGTCAGAGTGGAAAAACACGTATTTCCCTTTACTGTGCAATATATCGCAATAATCCTTGTATAGCGGTTTATAGAATTCACGCCACATTTCGGGTGAAATCAGTAAAGATTTCTGTGAACCCCAGTCATCCATGAACGAAACACCGTCAACGTCTGTGCTGGCCCACATTTCCATCTCTCTGCAGAAAAACTCATGCAACTTGTCTCTCAATTTATAAACATACCTGTCCCCGTACGCAAGGTCCATGAAAAGATTCTCAGTTCCACGTAGAAACTGCATTCTTTCAAATGGCCTGGTCTCTGTACCTACAAGTATAAATTTGTCAGATTGGGAACAATATCTGTTTACTTCTGAAAGGTCAGCTTCGTCAAGCAGTTCCCATGGTAATTGATAATTATCAACCTCTGACAGATCATCAATTATGTACTCTTTGACCTCTCCGATAACGCCGGGCTCTGCCACATGCCATATACACCCCCAGGCATCGGTATACACGCCCACCTGGTTAGGCACACCTTTACAGCGTTTGCCTGTACCGTATCTGTAGACCGGAGTATCAAAATCATCCGGATACATTTTCAAAACTTCGTCAAATTCTTCCTTTCTATACATCAACACACCCGGCAAAGCCCATAAATTTCTGGGAACCCTGTCCACCTCTTCGTGTTTCAGCGTTCTTATTACACGTTCCCTTGAATTCATTGCAGGTCTCCTTTCTTATATTCCGCCATACCCCTTTACAGGGTCATTTATCATGCCATTTATCATATCATTCTTTCATAGTATTAATCATATCATTTATCGTATCGTTCATCATAATTAGGAATATAATCATGATCTACCATTATTACCGCCCGGTATCTGTCGTCCATTTCCTGAATTTTCTTCGATATTATCTCTACAAGTTCATCGTCATCATATTTGCAGTTATAAGGTACCACCACATCAAATATAAGATTTAAGTGAGTTATGCAAACTGCCACACGAAAATCGTGCATGGTAATATCAGGTGAAATTTCCTCAATCAGTTTATTCACTTTTATTTTTAAATCATTAACTCTTTCGTCATCCGTAATCACCGGATCCAGGTGGATTACAAGATGAATGCCAAGATCCCTTAAAAAATCCCGTTCAATGTTATCAACTATATCATGGCTTACCATGATGTCCTGATCTGCAGGCACTTCACAGTGGACAGACGCATAACGCTTTGAAGGCCCGTAGTTGTGTACGGTCAAATCATGAAGGCCTATTATACCTTTATAACTCATAATTTTTTTATAAATTAAGTCTACCAGTTCTTTTGTCGGGGCTGTACCAAGCAGTGGATTAATTGTTTCATTGGCAAGCTTAATTCCTGTGATGATAATAAACAATGCGATAACCAAACCAATGTACCCGTCGAGGTTAAAACCGGTTAAACGGCTGACTATTGAAGCTGCCAATACACCGGATGTCGCAATTATGTCGTTCCGGCTGTCAAGGGATGTTGCAATCAGGGCTTCGGATTTGATAATCCTTCCTATTTTTCGGTAAAAAAGAAATTGCCAGAGTTTAATCAGAATAGAGATTAACAGTATTACAACCAACAATGTGCTAAATTCAGCCTGTACAGGATGAATTATTTTCATGATTGAACTTTGCACCAGCTGTACTCCTATTAACAGTATGATAAACGAAACAATAAGCCCGGAAATATACTCCATGCGCGCATGACCAAAAGGATGCTTTTCGTCTGCCGGTTTTCCTGATATTTTAAATCCTATCAGCGTAACAATGGAAGAGCCGGAATCCGACAGGTTATTAACAGCATCCGCAGTTATGGATATACTTTGAAACAGCAGTCCGGCAGTAATTTTTATAAGGAAAAGCAGAAAATTCGATACTATACCCATTATGCCCGCAAATTTGCCATAGCGGCCCCTGACGTGTATATTATCAGTATTGCTGTAATCTTTCACAAAAAGCCTGATTAATAAATCAGTCAATTTTACACCTCGCCTTTTTGCTAAAAGATTATATAAAATAAATTTATAATATAAATGAATTATATTATATCATTTGTAAAGACAAATATCATTAAAAAAAGTAAATTTTTATATTGTATATTATATTTAATTTTTATATTTCATGTTAATATTCCCTTTCATGTCGCATTTAAACAATC
>JAMOAC010000466.1 GCA_023621975.1 Bacillota bacterium
AATAAGGTAAGAAAAGACGGCAAATTTGATGAAGATGAATATTATAACGAGCAAATTCAAAGACTGAGAAAATGGGGCTTCAACAGTGAAGGTGGATTCTCTGTTGTACCTAATACTGACATTTCCAATACATTGTCTCAGACACGCCATGTTGATCTGCCATCGGAATACATGATACCCGGACTTGGTTTGATTGACATTTATAAAGAAGGCGTTGCTCAGCGTATATATGAATCCTTTGCAGCCAGCGGAGTTGCAGAAGCAGCAGATGACCCGAATATCATAGGTTACTATTTCGGAAACGAATTCCAGTACCATAACTTCCAGACGGGCATTGTTACAAAGAAAGCAAGTGAAGTTGCAACCAAGGGTGCACTGGTTGAATTCCTCAAAGAAAAATACGACAGCGATATTGCAGCATTCAATTCAGCATGGAGCAGCAGTTTCGAAAGCTTTGAAGAGATGAAAGAGAAGAGCTTGTCGATCAAGACAGGTGCAGCTCAGAACGATATGAACGAATTCATGCTGCAGTACCTTGAGAAAGTATACAAGACCGTTCACGATGAGTTCAGGAAGCTTGACGAGAACCACATGCTGCTTGGCGACCGTTACCTCAAGAATACAATAGATAATCCTACGGTAAGAAGACTGCTTTGTGAAGCTGCAGGCAAGTACATGGACGTACTTTCCTATAACTATTACTGCCCGAGTATTGATGCGGACAGACTCAAGGAAATGGCCGAGATAGCAGGTAAACCGCTCATGCTTACCGAGTTCATGTATACTGAGCCCAGCCAGGGTCAGACAGGCGGTGTTGAAAAAGTTCAGACTGAAGATCAGAAAGGTAAAGCATACTGCAACTATGTTGAACAGGCAGCTGCTACCGGAGTAGTTGTAGGAACCCATTGGTTTGAATACCTGGATCAGGCTGTAACAGGACGCTGGTTCCAGGGATATGAAGGAGAAGCATTTGCATGCGGTCTCTTGAATGTAGCAGACAGGCCTTACAAAATAATGCTTGAATATGTAATGGATACAAACTATAACATATATGATGTAATTCTCGGGAACAGAATTCCTGCTTCGTATGACTATGGCCAAATCGGCGGAGAACGTTATTCTACAGGAAAGGTCAGCATAGGAAGGGCTACTACTCCTATTACCATAGACGGTGTCAGGGATGAAAGCTGGCCATACTCACAGGTAATCCACATGGATGACAGCTACCACAGCAGGGTAAACGGCATCCAGAATGACAAGCTGTCTGCTGATATAAGCCTGGCATGGGACGATACTTATCTCTACGTATTTGCACACATCAAAGACGATTCGCCAATGCAAAATGCCTTTACCGGAATGGATATATGGAACGGTGACGGAATAGAAATATTCGTAGGACCCGAAGCACTGGATGAAGGCGGATCGCTCAAAACAAGCGATACACAGATCATAATCAGTGGTACAGGTTTATATTACTGGTATAACGGTAAGCCCACACAACCGGAAATTGATGTGGAAGTATTGATGGATGAGGACGAAAAAGGTTATTCAATTGAGGCCGCAATCAAGTTTGAAGATTTGAATATTGAAGCACCTGAAGCTGGCCTGAAGTTCCGCTTTGATGTAGGATTCGACAACGGTGTTGGCAGCAGCAGAGTATCCCAGTATATGTGGAACGGCGGCGCAGACAACCATCAAAACCGCACGAACTGGGGTATGGCAACTCTGGTAGAAGAGGTACAGCCGAGTGATGCATCTCTGGACAAAATATTCGGAAAATCCGTTAAGGAAGGATCACAGGCAGGTACCATCGACGATCCGGTCAGGATTACTGTCAATGTTGAAGATACAGTTACAATGATTTCCGGCTCAGACATAACTCCTAAAGACCCTGATACAAGAGTTGTATTCTATGGAACTGACAGCAGCTTTGCGTCTGCTATAACCGGAGGCATAACTCTGGCAGAAAAATCCACTGATGTATATGTCAAGACAATTGCAGCTGACAATACACTAAAGTATTACAAGATAACCGTGGTCAAAGGGTCAGCCGGAGTACCGCCCATTATTATCGTTCCGAACGAACCGAAACCTTCTACGGTTGTCAGCGGAAATGTCGTATCTGCAAATGTATCCGCAGAAGTTGATCCTGAGACCAGGACAGCTGTTGTAGAAGTGGACGAAAAATTGGCAGAAGAACTTGTAACCATTGCAAAGACTATCGAAGAGGTCGCCGTAGTTGAACTTAATGTTGCAGATACCGCTGATGCAGCAACAGTAAATGTAAGCATCCCAAGAGATACAATTGACAGGATTACTGAGGATACAGATGCTGCATTGAAACTGAATACCGGATTTAATACCGTAACATTTGATTCAGAAGCATTAAAGGCTATTGCTGGTGTTTCATCATCCGAAGATGTCAGCATTTCCGTTGAAAAGGTTGATAATTCCGCTTTAACCGAAGACATTAAGGTGAAAGTCGGAGACAGGCCTGTATTCAGATTTACTGTAAAAGCAGGTGACGATACAATTTCAAACTTTGGCAGCGGAAAGGTACAGATCAGCATACCTTATATTCCTAAGGCCGGAGAAAACCATAATGCAATTGTTGTTTACTACATTGACGATTCCGGAAATGTAAAGATTGTCAACGGCAGGTACAATCCTGAAACCGGAACAGTAGACATTATAACCGATCATTTCTCAGTATTTGCAGTAGGATACAACGAAGTGAAATTCAGCGATGTTGATGAGGATTCAGTACACAGTGATGCAATATGCTTCCTTGCTGCAAGAGGTATTGTACAGGGAAAAGGAAACGGCATGTTTGCGCCTGATGACAGCATTAAACGTGCAGACTTCCTCATCATGGTAATGAACGCTTACGGAATTGAAGTCGACAGGACATTAACCGACAACTTTGAAGACGCAGGCAACAAATATTATACTCCATACCTGGCTACAGCAAAGAAACTCGGACTGGTTGCAGGCACAGGTAATAATATGTTTGCTCCTGAAGAGAACATAATCCGCCAGGATACTATTGTAATACTGTACAATATCCTGAAGAAGATTGACCAACTTCCGACAGGCATAAGCGGCAAGAGCCTTGACAGCTTCAGTGATTACGCGGATGTCTCGAATTATGCCAAGACGGCAGTAGAGCTGTTTGTAGAGACAGGAATCGTAAAAGGATACGGAGATACACTCGGACCTAAAGATAACTTAACAAGGGCACAGGCAGCTCAGGTACTGTACAATCTGCTGTCAAAGTAATGACCGTACCTTCTGTTACATGAAAGGACTGCTGCCCAGTTCAGTGGGCGGCAGTCCTTTTATATAATGATTGTTTAACCACCGGCTCTTTATTTTATCATACCCCTGCGATAATGCGGAAAAAGATATAGATTATGGTCAATTTGATTTGCATAAGAACCCAAAACATTTGAAAAGAATAGTTTATTCTGATAATATTAATAATATTAATACAGGTATTTTACATAAATGTTGCTGTAATTTCAGCAGTATATTAATATTGAAAAACAGGAGGTACATGTTATGGCAGGAAAAGGCATTGCAGCCGCAGGAAACTTAATTATTGATTATGTAAAGACGATAGATACCTATCCAAAAAAAGGAAACCTATGTACTGTGTTTTCAATCGATAAATCTGTGGGAGGCGGTCCCGTTAACTGCCTTGTAGACCTGGCAAAAATGGACCCGCAAATACCACTTCAGGCAATAGGTGTAGTGGGAAATGACAGTGACGGGGAATACATCATTGACTATTTTAAAAAAAACAATATTGACACAAGCATGGTTTATAGGGACGATACCAAAAACACATCTTTTACTGACGTTATGAATGAACAGACGGGCGAACGTACTTTCTTCCATTACAGAGGAGCAAATGCTGTTTTAGGGCCACAACATTTTGACTTTTCCAAAATTAACGCTGAAATACTTTATGTAGGCTACATACTGTTATTGGACACGTTAGACAGTGAGGACGAAGAATACGGCACCGTTATGGCAAGGGTTTTATCGGAAGCACAGAAACACAATTTGAAAACTTTGATTGACGTTGTAAGTGAGAACAGCCAAAGGTTTTCAAAAATAGTACCTCCAAGCCTTAAATACACGAACTATTGTGTGGTCAACGAAGTGGAAGCTTCCATGATAGCGGGAATACCGGCAAGAGTGGAAGAAAATATTGATTGTGAAAATATTAAAAAGATATGCACCAGGCTCTTTGAAATGGGAGTCAACGATTTAGTGGTTATCCATGCTCCTGAAGCCGGTTTTGCCATGGATAAAAGCGGAAATTTCTACATACAGCCTTCAATAGAACTTCCACCTGATTATATTAAAGGTAAGGTAGGGGCTGGAGATGCATTTTGCGCAGGAATAATGTATTCCATTTATAAAGAATGGGATTATAATTACAGTCTGGAATTTGCAAGCGCTGCGGCCGCATGTTGCCTTTCGGAAGTAAATGCAACAGACGGAATGAAGAACGTGGAAACCATTCGCGAGATGATTATTAAAATGCCTAAGAGAAAGCTTTAATTTCAAAGGCTCCGTATTAATAGACGGAATGGGTCCCAAGTAAAATGAAACAGCAACATATTTTCACGGCGAGTAATCTTGGGTAATCTTCAGATTACTCGCCGTTTTATTGGAAATACCATATGGTATATCCCGCAGCCATACCATATTTCCCAGGTATTACCTCAAAGTTTGACAATAAATTGACAAAGCATTATAATGGACTTATTGATGATAAAATAGATTGAATATTCAAAAAATGGTTTTTACATGAATTTACCATATTATTAGCCGCTTCTGCGGCAAGATTAAATAGAGATTGAATCAAACAGAAGAAGAAACAGATGGAGAATAAATTTGTACTAACATTATTTGCAGGGGGAGTAGTATGGGGTTCACAAGACTGGATAAAGCAACAGATTCAAGCCAAAAAAACGTTTCAATATTCACAGATTTGTATAGTGCTATAGAACAGGACCAATTCAAAGTTTACTATCAGCCCATAGTAAATTTGGCAACTAACAAAATACTGGGAGCTGAAGCATTAGTCAGATGGGAACATCCGGACCGGGGAACGATATTGCCGGGTGAGTTTATTGCTTTGGCAGAGGAGACAGGCTTAATTGTCGATATAGGGAAGCATGTATTTAGGAAAGTATTTTCTGATTACAGGCAGTGGCGGGATAAGGGGCTTCCGCCTGTAAAAATATTAATTAATTTTCCCAGCATACGTTTCTTTGAAAATGATTTTGTAGAAAATGTCATTGAGATAATGGATGAGTTTGGACTGGACCCTCACTTTTTCATTGTTGAAATAAAAGAAAATGTTTTTATAATAAACAATAAAAAGATAATCTCAGAGCTCCAAAAGCTGCAGTCTGCCGGAATACAGATTGCCGTTGACGGCTATGGGGCGGGCTGTGCTTCCATAATATTTTTAAACTCCTTTGGCATAGATATTTTCAAGATTGACGGTTCCGTCATAAAAAAAATTACCACTGACAGAGTTAATGAAGTATTTAGCAAGCATATTGTTGCTATTGCCCGTGAGCTGAATGTCAAATTAGTAGCAGAGGGAATAGAAAAGTGGGAACAGCTTTCTTTTTTGAGGGAACTGAATTGTTTTGCAGGGCAGGGAGGCATATATAGCGGACCGGTTTCTTCGGAAGATTTCAGAAAAATGTTGGTCAAAAGAAAGCTGAAGCCAGTTTTGGTTAACAATACCGCATTGAAATGCCGTAAAGAAAGGCGCAGGTATTATAGAATAAAATTTCACCAGATGTTGGAAGCAAGGATGACAATTATTCAAATCAAAGGAGAAAGGATAAAAGCCGGATATACGAAGGTGCTGGTTAAAGATATGGGACCGGGCGGGCTGTGCTTTTTTTCTGATTTGAAGCTGCCTGCCAACAGATGTATTATATTGCAGTTTATAACACAGCTGCTGGACAAGGAAATCAAGTTATATGGCTATCCTGTAAGGAGAGTTGAAACCGGCGGCAATTTATATGAATACGGTATTGAATTCACTATTGATGAAAATGAGAGAACGGAACTGATAAAGGTGTTGCATCAAGTTCAAATCAAGATGAAGAATAATTTATTATTTGAAGAAGGCAGTTTTGTCTTTGATTCTCCAACTGTTTATTTTAATTCTAAAGGTAAATACAGAAATACAGGCATATCCGGGGAACATTAGTACCTCATGATTCTATTCTTACAATTGTGTCTCATTATTTCTCCCGGATTTTATATTCAACGGGCTCAATCTATTTATTCCTGAACCAAATGCTATTTCCTCCAGTATTAAATGCTATTTCCCTTGTATTTAAATTGAAATTTGACAAAAAAGTTAATGTTTACTATAATATTGTCAGCACTCATCTCCAATGAGTGCTAATAAAGCCGTATGGTTTCCTTCTTATTAGTTGATAACGTTTATCCGTTATCAAATCTTTATCCTGAAACCAGAGGGATAAGAACGCTTTAATATACAAAGAAAAAAATTAATAAGGGGGGAATACATATGAAAGCTTTATTCCTGGCGGGAGGTTTTGGAACACGCCTGAGACCTATTACCAACGAATTGCCAAAACCTATGGTGCCTGTTATGGGCAAGCCACTTCTTGAATTAAATATTCAAAACCTGAAGAAGCATGGTATTGATGAAATCGTGCTGAGCACATGCTATAAGCCTCATAAAATTAAGAATTATTTCAAGGACGGGGAAAAATTCGGGGTAAAAATCAGCTATATATCCGAAGATGTGCCTCTGGGCACTGCCGGAGCGATAAAAAATGCCCAGGACTTTTTTGATGATACTTTTTTGGTGTTTAATGCAGATATATTAAGCGATATTGATATTTCCGAAATGATTCGTTTTCACAAGGAAAAGGGAGCACTTGCCACCATTGCAGCAACGCAGGTTGACAACCCTTCAGCCTACGGCGTTATAGAGCACGATGACAATGGTTTTATCACGGCATTTATTGAAAAGCCCCAGCCACATGAGAGCAATTCAAACCTGATCAACGCAGGTATCTATGTTTTCGAACCTGAGCTGTTAGATGAGATTCCGTCCGGAAGGCCCGTTTCCATTGAACGGGAAACGTATCCTTTGCTTCTGGAAAAAGGATATAAAATAGCTATTTACAATCGGTGCTCCTATTGGCTTGACCTGGGCACACCAGGAAAATATCTTAAAGTCCACAAGGATATTCTGAAGGGTAACCTGGAAATAGGCCCGCACAGCTTCAAAAAGGAGAAGAAGTATATAAGCAAGACTGCAAAGATACATCACAATGCAAAAATTATAGGTTCCGTCTATATTGGTGAAAATGTTCACATAAATGCCAATGCCGTTGTAGGTCCTGATACTGTTTTGTGCGATAACTCAACAGTAGGTATTGGAGCCAAGGTTTTGGGAAGCGTAGTATGGGAAAATGCAACGGTAGGAAGCGGAGCTACTGTCGTTAACTCCGTAATTATGTCCAACTGCATGGTTGACAGATACAGTGAGGAGTTCAACAGCATTTTGACGAAAGAATCCAGCTGCCCGATTGCAGTATAGAACAGGAGGTCTTTAAATGGTTGTAAAAAGAAAACAAAACATTGCTTTTTTAAGTACTTATCCACCAAGAGAATGTGGAATTGCCACCTTTACCCAGGATCTTGTGAGAGAGCTTGACAAGTTGGATTGTCTAAACAAGCCCAGGGTCATAGCCATAAGTGATGACAGGTATGACTACGGCGACAGGGTAATTATGGAGCTTCAGCAGCACGACAGAAAAAGCTACATTAAGACTGCTGAAGCAATTAACAATTCGGATACAGACCTGCTTGTAATAGAGCATGAATATGGCATTTTTGGCGGGGAAGCGGGGGAGTATGTTTTGGATCTTGTGGATAACCTCCGCATACCGTTTGTATTAACGGTACATACCGTCCTTCATAATCCTCCCGATAAATACAGGGACATATTGAAGGTGCTGGGTGAAAAAAGTGTTAAGGTTGTTACTATGGCAAACAATACAGTGCCAGTTCTTGAAAAGGTTTATGGAATTAATCCTTCAAAAACGGAAATGATACATCACGGCGTGCCTCGCATGGAGCTTGAATCCAGAGAGGAACTCAAGAAGAAACACGGTCTTTCCGGCCGAAACGTAATCAGCACTTTTGGCCTGTTAAGTCCCGGAAAGGGCATTGAATATGGGATTGAGGCAATAGCGAAAGTTGTAAAGGAGCATAAGGATGTTGTTTACCTGATACTTGGGCAAACGCATCCATGCGTGGTAAAAAAGTCAGGAGAGGCATACAGGGAAAAACTCATAGAAATGGTCAACAAGCTTGGTATAAATGAGCATGTGCGGTTTGTAAACAAGTACCTCACTAAGGAAGAAATAATCATGTATATCCAGATGTCCGATATATACATGACACCGTATCTCGGCAAGGATCAGGCGGTTAGCGGTACCCTTTCCTATGCTGTCGGATACGGGAAAGTGATTGTATCCACACCGTACAGTTATGCAAAGGAAATGCTCGCTGACGGAAGAGGGCTTTTGGCGGAGTTTGAGGATTCTGATTCTCTGGCAAAGCAGATAGAATATGTATTAAATAATCCTGAGGCCAAAAAGGAAATGGAAGAGAAAACTTTAAGCCTCGGAAAAACCATGATGTGGGATAGTGTCGCAAAGCAATACACGGAACTTTTTGCTGACATACTTGAGGAGGAAGCTGGAGGTATCATGGCTGTATGACTGACGGATTATCCTGCAACACTGTTGTGGAAGATGTCCATATATTGAAAGATGATCATATCTTCAGGCTTACCGACGATACGGGGATGTTTCAGCATTCAAAATACTCGGTTCCCGACCCCAGATACGGGTATACAACCGATGACAATGCCAGGGCTCTTATCATGGCAGTTATGCTCTATGAGACATACAGAGAGAAAAAATATGCTGATCTTATATACCGGTATTCATCCTTTTTATTAAATGCTCAAAATGAAAAGGGCAGGTTCAGGAATTTTATGAGCTATGACAGAAAATGGCTGGAGGATGAAGGTTCGGAAGATTGCTTCGGCAGATGCATCTGGGCACTGGGATATGCACTTTCCGGCAAAAGCATACCTGGAGGTGTTAAACATGCATTGTCATAT
>JAMOAC010000266.1 GCA_023621975.1 Bacillota bacterium
CTGATCTTTTCTGAAGGAAGACTTTTCTCCCGTAGACTGTATTTCAACAAATTCTCCGTTTCCTGTCATAACAACATTCATATCCATTTCTGCATTGGAATCTTCCTGGAAGCATAAATCCAGGAGTTCTTCTCCTTCAACGATTCCAACGCTTACGGCCGCGACAAAATCCGTTATGGGTACTTTTTCTATCAAGCCTTCCTTTACCAGAAAATTACATGCATCTACAAGGGCAACGAAAGCACCCGTAATAGATGCCGTTCTTGTACCGCCATCGGCCTGTATCACATCACAATCAATAATTATTTCTCTTTCGCCAAGCAAATTAAAATTAACAACAGCCCTTAATGCTCTGCCTATAAGCCTCTGTATTTCATGGCTTCTTCCACTGAGCCTCAATTTGCTTATATCTCTTGGATTTCTTGTCTGAGTGGCCCTCGGGAGCATTGAATATTCGGCTGTTACCCAGCCTTCACCGGTACCCTTCCTGAAAGCAGGTACTTTGTCATCTACCGATGCAGTACATATTACTTTTGTATCCCCCATTTCAATAAGCACAGAGCCTTCAGCATGTTTTAAATAATTCCTCGTTATTTTTGCAGGCCTCAACTGAGCATTGCCTCTTCCGTCCGTTCTCAATTTGCTTTCCCCTTTTTAATCAAAATTGATTTAATCAATATTATTTTGCATTATTCTTTCTAATATATTTCTGGATTCTTTCTTTTATATTTCTTTATCTGTATTTCTATATCTCTAATACATTATTCTTAATAAATTTTATCTTAATCCTTGTACTATATTTTTCTTGTCAATTACATCACACTTTATTGTTTATTGTCAATTACATCGTTTATTTCAGAAGGAATTTCTATATCCCTTGATATGTCCGTTCCTTCCGGGAGCTCTACGCTGCTGCCTTCAACGAGTATCCTGATCTTCTCCACTCCTTCAATCTGCTTCATGGAATACATTATCTGCTTCAGCAGTCCATCCTCACGTGCGCTCCCTCCGTAATTGGTCAATTCCCTGTTGAAGTTCAGTGTCAGCAAATTCCCTTTCAAGCTGCTTTCAATAAGCTTCGTTCCTTCGGGCAAATCGGAGGTTAGATTTTCTCTCTCGTTGGTACTCAGGTATTCCACAATAATACCCGGCAGTTCATCGTCAGGCACATCCGGCCCTATGACCGATACCGGTACAATGTAAATGTACCTGTCGTTAGCCCTTTTGAATAAATAAATATCAACTTTTTTAGTATCCTTTTCCGTATTTACCCTTTTTTCATTTATTAAAACATTGTATCTTGTCAGTATTCCTGAAACATCCGTACCAAATTTTAATTTTTCTTTGGTATATCCGTTAAACAGTATCCTTACACCATCTACCGTTTTAAATTCTGTCAGTGTATACACTATGGAAGTAACAATATTCTGCTCTTCTTTACTGTCCGCATAATTCAGAATTTTGTTATTGAAATCTATTGTTGCAATCCCGTCCTTGATATTAATGCCAAGTATCTCGGTTCCCTGAGGCAAAACAGGATAAAGCCCGTAATAACTTATTTCTTCCCTGTTGGCCGCGCTGTCTATCAACCCGGTGACAGCGGTTCTGGCCAGGCTTTCATGCCTGGGTACTTTTCTTGTAACTGGTACCAAATATCCATCCCTGTCCTGATAATATATTGTTATTAATATACTGCCCTTTACGGCCTCATTGCCGCTTTCCGCAGGCTCTAATTTTTTTTCTGTTGTTTCAACTTCATTTTTGCCAGTGTTGTCAACCTCACTGTTTACAATCACATCTTCGGTACTTTTATTGGTACTGTCATTTTTCGTACCTGCATCGGAATCAGGTGCATTTTCATTTTGTGAACAGCCCGGTAACAGCAAAAAAACAAATATTAATATAAAACATATTGCTTTCTTCATATTCCATCCTCCTTATAGAAAGCTATAACGCTTATCTATAATTATTGACAAAATATGAAGAAATGTAATATTTCCCGGCCTCTGTTCACCCTTTTCTGCATGCAATGTTGTTTTGAATATAATACCATATGTCCGGTAAAATAAAAATCAGTAGAATGTACATAATTCTACTGATTCTTTTATTAATTTTATATAAATTGTATATTATTGTTATTTGGAAGTTTTATCCAATTCCGCAAGCGCTTGTATTACCGCGTCGCAAAGAGCTTCTGCAGCTTTTTGCCTGAATTCTGCGTTCAGTAATTTATTCCTGTCCGCTTCGTTTGTTATAAATGCTATCTCTGCCAACGCTGCAGGCATCTTTGTCGCTTTTAGCACAACAAGATTAGGCCTGTCAATAACTTTTCTGTCGATAGTACCCAGTTTTTTTACAAGATTTGTTTGCACTATCTGTGCAAATGCCCGTCCGTTAAACCCATTACTGTTCGATTTTGCAGGATAGCACAATGTCATTGTTCCACCATAAGATGTATCACCCAAAGCATTGTTATGAATGCTTAAAAATAGTGCTGCATTCAGGGTGTTTGCAATATAAGCCCTTTCATAGAGAGCTACGTAGCTGTCATCTTCCCTCATCATATAAGTATTTATATTTTTTTCTTTCAAAAGATTGTTCAGTCTCACTGCAATGTCAAGGTTTAAGTCCTTTTCAATTACCGACTTGTATGTTGCCCCCGGATCAGTCCCTCCATGCCCGGCGTCAATGACAACAAGCTTGTCAGACTTCGATGCAGGTTTAAGCAGTGTTATCGCAGTGTCATTAGTGGCTGTTCTTGTAAACACCTCGTAGTGGAACTTATCTTTCGCATTAAATACAATGCATGTATTTGAGTTTCCACTGTTCTTGATTATTTCAACACTTTCAAGTAAGCCGTCATTTATGTTGATAACTCCGCTGTTCAAGTTGGCAAGTTTGCTTGGGAACGTCAAGGTATACTTTTTCCCTGAAGCGTCATATTCCCCGGTATAGAACTTTTTGAGAGTTTCACCGCCTTCAGTCAATTTTGCGCCTGCAAGTGTAAAGTAAACCCTGTCTCCGTTATTGTGATATAATATGTTTTTAAAATTGGGATTGTCTATCTTCAGTATCAGCTTGTCTTTTCCTTCTTCAACCTTGTATTTTACAGGTGATGAAACGTCTACAACAACCCTGATGGTATTTTTATCAAAGCGGGCATATCTTATGGATTTTACAAGCGAACTTCCAACTTCAAGCACATAGTTGTCATTGAAACCGGATATCCTGTCAAAGTTAAAGTCCACCACTATCCTATGTGGATCAGACAACGTAAATACATTGTAATTATTATATTTTTCAACCTTTATATGTACCTCATCAATGCTTCCTTTTCCAAAGTAATTTACATTCATGTCTTTTTCCGTGAAATAATCATTTCTGTCTGAATCCCCGCGATTCAGAAGGCCATCGCCTGCCTTACCTTCATCCTTGTCATCTTTTTTGCCTTGTTCTTTATCTTTGGCAGGCTGTCCTTTATCATTCATGCTTTTCAGGTGGATTATTACACCGGATTTCTGCTCTTCAACCGTGAAATCCAGGTATTCCTTCGTGTCTATAACCACTCTTGCAATACCTTCAGTGAACTGGGCATACCTTATATTCTTGACCAGTTTACTGTTTACGTTAATTATTTGCTGTATCATCGGTGCCCTTATTCCGGTAAAATCAATAACAATCCTCTCAGGGCCTGGCAGGCGGAATATCCTGTATAAACTGTTTTTTGAATAATTATCAACTGAAATTGCTACCCTTTCTTCCTTTTCCGCTGTATTATGCTTTATACTTGCAATTTTACCGTTGTAACTGGATTGCGCTCCGCTTTTTGAAGTCGCCGTCGTTGCAAAAGAAGTTACCGGAAACAGTAATAAGACGGTTGTAATGAATGCTATCACCGATAAGCATTTCCTCATAAAAACCCTGCCTCCCTTTTTCTTTCGTATTCCGTTAATAGATTTATTTCCCAATGCAAAATTTGTATATTTTCATGATTATTATAGTATAAAATTCGACGTTTTGGCGGGTTTTCCCTAAGATTTCATCTTATTTTAACCTATTTGTAATAGTTGTGTAATATGAAAGGACACATATTTGTGAACAATTAAATAAAAAAAGCGGGACCTCCTTTCTGCCCAGGACATGGTCCTTTTGCGTCAGGGAGTATCCCGACATTTTCTTTTCCTTATTCATATTTAAGGCCTAAATGTTCATACGCAAGCCTGGTTGCAACCCTGCCTCTTGGTGTCTTGGCTATGAATCCCAGCTGTAACAGGAACGGCTCATATACGTCCTCAATAGTGTCCGCTTCTTCACCTATAGAAGCTGCAAGTGTCTCAAGCCCTACAGGCCCACCTGCAAATTTGTCAATTATACTCATCAGCATGTTCCTGTCCACACCGTCAAGCCCGATTTCATCCACTTCCAGTGCATCCAGGGCCATTCTCGATACATCCAAATTTATAAAACCGTTGGCTTTTACCTGGGCAAAATCCCTTACTCTTTTAAGAAGCCTGTTTGCCACCCTTGGAGTCCCCCTGGAGCGTTTGGCTATTTCACGAGCCGCGTCATCATCTATTTCAATATTAAGTATGCCTGCAGAACGCTTGACTATAGCCGTAAGTTCCTCCGTAGTATACAGTTCAAGCCTTTGTATGACACCAAATCTGTCTCTTAAAGGCGACGTCAAAAGCCCTGCTCTCGTTGTTGCCCCTACCAGGGTAAACTTTGGAAGGTCGAGCCTGATTGAGCGTGCACTTGGCCCCTTTCCTATAATTATGTCAAGGGCGTAATCTTCCATGGCAGGATAGAGTATTTCCTCCACACTTCTGTTCAATCTATGTATTTCATCAATAAAAAGGACATCATGATTTCCCAGGTTCGTAAGTATCGCTGCCAGGTCACCCGGCCTTTCAATTGCCGGGCCTGACGTAACCCTAATGTTTACACCCAGCTCCGATGCTATAATCCCTGCAAGGGTAGTCTTTCCCAGTCCCGGTGGACCGTATAGCAGCACATGGTCCAATGCTTCATTCCTTTTTTTGGCAGCCTCTATGAAAACCATAAGATTTTCCTTAACCTTGGTCTGTCCTATATATTCCTCAAGTTTCCTCGGGCGCAGGTTTGTCTCATCATAATCTTCAATTTTAATTTTACAGTCAACAAGTCTTTCTTCAGCCATTGTCATTCATCTCCATTTTATCCTCCGGCTATTTTTTTTAATGCATTTTTAATTATGGTTTCAACATCCATATCTTCAGAATACACGTCCGTTACGGCTTTGTTTGCCTCCACCGCTGTATATCCAAGCACCATAAGGGCACTTACGGCTTCAGATCTTTTGTTGTCCTGGCTTGCAGATCCGGGAACTTCTTCCATTCCCGTATCTCCTGCAATAAATTTTTCGCTGTTGATTTTATCTTTCAGCTCAAGAATTATCCTTTGAGCTGTTTTTTTCCCTATTCCGGGAGCTTCAGTCAGTGTCCGGACATCGCCTGTAATTACAGCAAGCCCGAATTTGGACGGAGATATGGATGATATCAGCGAAATTGCAGCTTTAGGCCCTATACCTGTCACAGAAATCAGTAACTCAAACATGCCAAGCTCATCACGGGTGGCAAATCCATAAAGAACCAGCGCATCTTCCCTTACATGCATATATGTGTATACGATTATTTCATCCCCGATATTTCCAATTGATTGGACAGTGGAAAGAGGTGCATAAACCATGTAACCTATCCCGCCAGTCTCAACCACAATATAATCATTGCACTTGTATGTAAGCTTTCCCTTTATGTATGCAAACACACTATTACACCCCTCTGCATCGAACGCTTACCGAAACCTGCTTTCTATAGCTGCCATCCTGCACGAGTGCCCGTGGCATATTGCAACCGCCAGTGCATCTGCAGCATCATCTGGCTTTGGAATCTCAGGCAGGTGGAGTATCAGCTTGACCATCTGCTGCACCTGTGATTTCTCAGCCCTTCCATATCCGACAATAGCTTGCTTGACCTGCAACGGCGTATATTCGGTAACCTCAACACCGCATCTTGCGGCACAAGCCAGGGCCACTCCTCTTCCATGCGCTGCGGAAATCGCTGTCTTTATGTTTTTATTGAAGAACAATTCTTCAACAGACACTACAGACGGTTTGTACCTTGTTATAAGCTCTTCAAGGGTCCTGTCCAAAAAAAGCAGTCTATCAGGAAAAGGCATTGACGCCTTTGTAGTTACCGCTCCGTAATCAATTACCGAAAATTTGTTCCCTTCATATTTTACTATACCATACCCCGTAATTGCAAACCCGGGATCAATACCCATAATAATCATCACATTGCCCCCATCCGATATTTATTTTACTTGTTGTGCCATGCAATTGGATAGCATTGCAGGGAGCTTAGAGCAGGTTTTATTGGCTCATTAACCCGGAACTTCTGCTGCCAAATATCGGCACAACAAGTTATCTTGTTCTTATAAAAATACACTTATATTTTTTTCGTTTAAATTATACAACAAAAAAATGAATAATTGTATTGCATAAATATACATTTCAATGTATAATAATAAATAATTATTCGGAATAAGCGGATACAAAATTTCATATAGCTGTTATCCGCTGCCTTACTTACTATATTACCATATAATTGGAGGTATTAATATGAGTCAGAAGGAAAAAGTCATTCTCGCCTATTCAGGTGGTCTTGATACATCAATAATTATACCCTGGCTGATAGAAAATTACGATTACGAAGTTATAGCAGTCGCAGCTGATGTAGGACAGGGCGATGAACTGGTTCCTTTAAAAGAAAAAGCCATAAAAACCGGAGCAAGCAAAATATATATTGAAGACCTTAAGGAAGAATTCGTAACTGATTTTATATTCCCGACTCTTAAAGTCGGCGCGATATACGAAGGAAAATATCTGCTCGGTACTTCTTTCGCAAGGCCTCTTATAGCAAAAAGGCTGGTGGAAATTGCCGAAAAGGAAGGCGCAACCGCAATTGCTCACGGAGCTACAGGTAAGGGAAACGATCAGGTAAGGTTTGAACTTACAATAAAGGCACTTGCACCTCATCTTAAAATAATCGCTCCGTGGAGGATATGGGATATAAAATCAAGGGAAGATGAAATAGAATATGCACAAAAGCGTAACATTCCCATACCCGTAACTAAAGAAGATAATTACAGCATGGACAGAAACCTGTGGCATTTAAGCCATGAAGGCAGCGACCTTGAGGATCCCTGGAATGAGCCGCAGTATGACAAGCTCTTAAAGCTGATTGTTCCTCCGGAAAAAGCGCCGGACAAACCCACTTATGTTGAAATATACTTTGAAAAAGGAATACCTAAGAAGGTTAACGGCATAGAATACCCTCCTGTTCAGCTTATTGAAGTACTTAATAAAATTGGCGGAGAAAACGGAATAGGAATAGCTGACATAGTGGAGAACAGGCTTGTCGGTATGAAATCCCGCGGTGTTTATGAGACTCCAGGCGGAACAATATTATATGCAGCCCACAGAGAACTTGAGCTTCTCTGCCTTGACAGGGACACATTACACTATAAGGACATGGTTGCACAAAAGTTTGCCGAACTGGTATATTATGGCCAGTGGTATACTCCGCTTCGCGAAGCCATTTCTGCATTTGTTGATGTCACTCAGCAGACAGTAACGGGTACCGTTAGAATGAAACTTTACAAAGGCAACTGCATGCCCGCAGGAGCAAAATCCGATTACTCACTCTACAGTGAAGAACTGTCTACATTCGGCAGGGACGAAGTATATAACCAGAAAGATGCTGAAGGATTTATCAACCTGTTTGGCCTGCCTTTGAAAGTCAGGGCACAAATGCTTAAGAAAAACAACACTAAAGACTAGAATCATTTTCGAGGTGATACCGTGAAACTGTGGGGAGGCAGATTTAAAAAAAGTACCGACAAGAGCGTAGATGATTTCAATTCATCCATCAGGTTTGATTACCGCCTGTACAAGCATGACATAATCGGAAGCATCGCCCATGCCAAAATGCTTGGGGCTTGCGGAATAATACCGATGGATGAATCCGAGCTTATACAGCGTACTTTGAAGGAGATACTGTCGGACATAGAAAACGGTTCTGTAGAGTTTGAAGTAGACGCAGAAGATATTCACATGAATATAGAAAAGATACTTATCTCAAGGATCGGTGATGTTGGAAAGAAGCTCCATACTGGAAGAAGCAGGAACGACCAGGTGGCACTGGATATCAGAATGTATCTCAGAGATGAGATTATTGAGATTAAAGCTATGCTTATAAAATTGATGAAAACATTGGTCAATCTGGCTGAAAAACATCTTGATACCATAATGCCGGGCTATACTCACCTGCAGCGGGCACAGCCGATTACTTTTGCTCATCACTTAATGGCATACTTTCAAATGTTTAAAAGGGATTATGAAAGGCTGTCCGACTGCTACAAAAGGATAAACGTGTCGCCGCTCGGTTCCGGTGCGCTTGCCGGTACAACCTATCCCCTTGACAGGTATATGGTTGCAAAAGAATTAAATTTCCCCTCCATCACTGAAAACAGCCTTGACGGCGTAAGTGACAGGGATTTTGCAATTGAGTTTGCTTCGTGCATATCAATACTGATGATGCATCTCAGCAGATTCAGTGAGGAGATAATTCTGTGGTCTTCACATGAATTTTCATTCATTGAACTTGACGATGCATACAGCACCGGGAGCAGCATAATGCCACAGAAAAAAAACCCGGATGTAGCAGAACTTGTTAGGGGAAAAAGCGGCAGAGTATACGGAAACCTGTTTGCACTGCTTACGGTGATGAAGTCATTGCCCCTTGCATACAATAAAGACATGCAGGAAGACAAGGAAGCGGTATTTGACTGCGTTGACACCGTTAAAATGTGCCTCCCGGTTTTCACCGGTATGCTTTCAACAATAAAAGTACAGAGGGAAAATATGTACATGGCTGCCAAAGGCGGTTTTACCAATGCTACCGATGTTGCAGATTACCTGGCTAAAAAAGGCATACCTTTCAGGAGTGCCCATGAAATAGTCGGTAAAATGGTGCTTTACTGCATAGAAAACAAGAAAGCCATTGAAGACCTCTCATTGGAGGAGTTCAAACAATTTTCAG
>JAMOAC010000259.1 GCA_023621975.1 Bacillota bacterium
TTCTACGGTATAGCCGATAAAAGAAGCCTGGGATATCATTATTCCTATCAGCATTACAACTATACATACCTGGTATATAAATACGTAACCCTGACCGGAGACGTGGATTTTCTCAATGAAAAGCTTCGGAACGGGCAGAGTGTGATAGAGAACCTGAGCGCACAGGCTGATTACATAGCAAATGTGCTGGATTTTGATTTCGGAGCGCCATGGGAAACTCTTGAATGCGTGGAAGGCTATATTAAGGATATTCCCGACCTTACGGCAAACACGTACGGAATGGCTGACAAAATAAAAGAAATGGCGCTTGTAGCGGGAAGAAAGGATCTGGCATGCGAAATGGATCTTATTAAGGACCGGGCTTACAATAAGCTGCAAACCCTGTGGGATTCTGAAGCAAAGTGGTTTAAGAGCTATCAGGGCAAGCTTGTTTATTCATGCCAGGTCTTTTTAAGCATTTTTTCAGGTGCTTTGACAAAGGAACAGGAAAGCGGCCTTCTGGAAAGGATCGGAGATTTTATAGACGGAAGGGGAGTAAAATCACTGCCGGTCTATGACAGCCATTTTGTTGTCAGGTCACGTGGTGACTTTAACGGCCCTGCCAGTTACTCGGGAACTCCGGGTGAATTCCTTAATATTTTAAGTATGACAGGCATGAAAAAGGAACTGTATGACCTGACAAAAGGAATCAGCCAATGGTGGCAATGGAGGCCTTTCCAGCCTCAGGGAATTGATTCTGTTACAGGGTACGGAGTCGGCCTGATTTCCTACGAAGGTACAAACAACTGCGCTTCAGTTTATATGTCGGCGGTACCTATGAATATGATCGGCATAAGACCGTCTTTAGGTGGCATAGATATTTATGACTGTTATCCTGATGAATGGAATAATGCCTCAGGCAGGGCATTCTTCAACGGCATACGCTATTCGGCCATGGCAAGCCTGCCCCACGGCGGTTTCAAGTACACATTCTATGTAGATAAACCGGCCCTGGGTACGGCAAGGTATTCATATGCCTCCATATATAAAGCTGATGGCACCTTTATCATGGATTGGTATTGCCAGAGACTGCCTGAGCTTGCTGAAGATACTGTATTCATACTGCATTTCGGAGACTCTGAGCCGCAGGTGACAGAGATTGACGGTATAACCCGCGTAAAACAGGCGGATTTAAATGAATACCTGCTGGAGAATACCTGCTCCGATATAAGGCTTAAAGTAAACAACAGGGCAGGAAACAGGGAAATTAAATTCAGGGTCAAGAGCCTTCCCGGAATTTGCACTAATGTTTATGTAAACAAAGTTAAAAAAGGATTGACCCTGACAGCCGACAGTGAAGGATATATTACCTTCATACACAGTATGGCTGTAGGCAGCAGCGATGAGATACATTTTTCATTCCCGCCGCTGGGATTACCGGATCTGGCACTGTATAAAACAGTCGCTGCAGAAACTTCATTCGGACCTGGCTATGAGGCTTCCAATGCAGTGGATGGCACTGAAGACACCCTCTGGCTGTCGGAAGAAACAGGCCTGCCCCACTGGATAAAAATAGATCTCGGGCAGCAGTACACAGTCAGCAGGGTGGATATAGTGTGGGACGATGCTTTTGGTACCCAATACATTGTACAGGTATCGGAAGACGGCAACAGGTGGAAGGCTGTAGCCAGGCCGTCGGATAACCGGTCAAAGGGAATAAGGACACATTTGTTCAAGCCTGAATGCGCGCGCTATGTGAGAATATATTGTGCATGGGAAAGCTCCAACAAGATTGGCATACGGAGAATCAGCGTATATTAATTATTCATTAATCGCTCATAGATTGATGGTTAATTGTTAATTAACTGCTAATTAATTGCTGTATGCTATATATCCAGAAAATTATTTGTAAAAGGGGGGGTTTGATGTCTTGTGGAAAGAAATTAACAGTAAGGGATATTGCCAAAATGATAGACCATTCTCTGCTCAGGCCGGATATGACCGTCGAGGAAATCATCAATGGCTGCAGGCTCGCAAAAGAATATCACGTAGCCTCAGTGTGTGTAAAGCCCAGTGAAGTGGAAATTGCAGTCAGGGAATTAAAGGGCTCTGATGTTTTAGTCACTACAGTCATTGGGTTCCCGCATGGGTCCAGTACAACTGCAGCCAAGGTTTTCGAAGCCAAAGAGGCTATCGAAGCCGGATGTGCGGAGCTTGACATGGTATTGAACATAGGAAGGCTTGTTTCCAAGGATTTTGATTATGTAGAAAAGGATATAAAAGCCGTTGTTGACGTAGCCCATGAAAAAGGTGTAATAGTTAAGGTAATACTTGAAAATGCATATTTGACTGATGAATTAAAGGAAATAGCCTGCAAAATATGTGAAAGGGCTGGTGCTGATTATGTAAAGACTTCAACCGGATATGCAAAATCAGGTGCCACCATTGAAGACCTGAAGCTGATGAGAAGATGCACCAGCAGCAAGGTTAAGGTAAAAGCGGCAGGCGGAGTAAGAACTCTTGACGCTGCTCTTGCTGCAATAGCCGCCGGTGCAGAGAGAATTGGCGCTACAGCTACAAAGGCAATACTGGATGAAGCAGCAGCCAGAGAAGCAGAAGGCAAGCTTTACGAGGTTGAAGCAGCCGGAGAACTTGGTCAGGGATACTGATACTCGGGGTTACTGACATGTTGGCTTTGTCTGGCATGCCGGTGTATAAGAAGGAGGATAATCTGGAAAAACTGACGCACAGGGAAAGAGCAAGGCTTGCATTAAATCCCCAGGAGCCGGACCATGTCCCTATAGATTGCGGGGGAAGCACCTGCAACCTGGTAGATCCGTTATATTTCAAAGTTAAAGAAAAGCAGCTTATCGAGAACCTTATAGATACAGGTTTTGATATACTGAATCCAATTCAGCCGCTGGCAGAGGGTATGAGCTCAGCGGAGCTCAAGAGGGATTTTGAAGGCAGAATCTGCTTCCACGGTGGATAGATATTCAATACGCACTGCCGAACAGCATTGAGAAGACAGGCTCTTGAGCCAAGGCTGGCTCAAGAGCCTTAAAACTTTACCTGGCTTTAAAGCACTACCTTAATTCTGCTTTACCTTAATTCTGCTTTATTTCTGACAAGTCAAACTCCAGTATGGTTTTTAACTGGCTTTTATCTATTTTTTCACCTTCCCCTTCCGGTAGAACCAAAATCTCAATTTCAGCCTTATATTTTCCGGAAGTTAATTTTTCACCGGCTTTGTTTGTCATATCCCACGTATCCTGCCATTTTAACGATTCACCCGGATTGATTGTTCTTGCCACAATTGCCATTGTAAAGAACTTGCCGTCTGAGTATCTGTAAACCTCTTCGCCTTTTTCATCGGTTATGGTTATTTCAAACTGCTGCCCTGAACCAAATAACAATTCTTTCGGTTCGTTATAGTGATTGATCAGTTCGAAATCGAATATCATTTTACCGTCTTTTATTTCATAACTGCCTTTTGTTTCAAACCTTTCTTCTTCAACAGGGTCCTGCCTTGAATTCAGGTCATTTTTAATAGCTTCCTGTGTATTGCTGATTAAGGCTGCCAGTTCACCGTAAGTAACTCCAGCTTTTGGATCAAAAATTCCTCCGCCTTTACCTATTGCTATTTTTTTCATATTGGCCAAAGTTATGGCGTGATTGTATTTTGGGTCTATTTCGTGTGTATCTGTATAAATTAACATGAGAATAACAGCAATATCATCCAAATCCTGACCTGTTTTTTCCGCCCATATTTTCATAAGGTCGTAAACGACGGCTTCCCTGGTCATTGCATCAGGCTTCCTGTCATATTCCTTATCAATTGTCAGCCTCACAATATTAATATAATCTTCTTCTGTGATATAATCCTCCAGGCCTTTGCCTTCAAATATTGATTCTACGTCATAGTTTTCCGACAACCGTTCAATATATGGCATAGCCCAGTGTTTGTACTGGTAACTGATAGGGATAGGTTTTGCAATATCATCTGCTGATATGATTTGCATGTTTGCAGCCTGCACAAATGACGGAGCTGCTAAAAATACACATAAAGCTCCTGTTATGACGGTATTTCTGAGTGCATTCTTTTTCATAATGAACTCCCTCCTGTAATTTTTTATCCTAATTTTTCATCAGCTAGTAATATTGACGTTAATAAAAATAATTTGTTCCTTTTTTTCGTAGTCAGATTTTAAAGTATAAAAATGCAGAAGGCTGAAATTGCATAAAAAGAAATGAATGGTGGTATATAATCCTTATAAAAACAATAAGGAGGACATTATGAGCTGTATAGATTTGATGGTGGAGGAGCATAGAAACATCAAAAGGATGCTTGCCGTAATCAGGAAGTACTGCTACAGGATATTGAAGAATGAACAAGTGCAATATGAAGACTTTTTCACGATAATTGATTTTGTGAGAAACTATGCCGATAAACATCACCACGGAAAGGAAGAAGAGCTGTTGTTTAACAGAATGATGAACGAACTGGGGCCTGCTGCCGAAAAGCTTGTCAGGCACGGAATGTTGGTTGAGCACGACCTTGGCAGGTTGTATATGCAGGAGCTGGAGGCTGCCGTAAAAAGAGTAATTGGCGGAGATGACGAGGCCAGGCTTGATGTGATTGCCAATGCCGTTTCTTATACACATCTGCTGCACAGGCATATTGAAAAGGAAGACTCCGTGGTGTACAAATATGCTCAAAACAACTTTCCAAAAAGCACCATGGAAGCGATTGAACTTGATTGTGACCGGTTTGAGAGAGAAGCACGCCAGAGTAATGTACAGCAGAAATATCTTGATATATTGGATGAATTAGAGGCAAAGGTGTAACAATGCAGCATAGCAGTATATAAGCACACATGCATTTACAAGTTGCGCAAAAAGCGAATATAAATGGATGACATAAACATCCGATGCAGACATCAGGTATGAAAGGTAGGCATAAACAGCAGGTGAAAACGACAGATTTTAAGCAGTATGTGTAAACAGCAGTTAAAAGCGTGAATGAAACGGTATATGTAAACAACGGGGTTAAATAACGGCGAAAACAGTGCCAGAACGGGGTAAGATTATTCAGTATCAAACTGAATAATTTTATCCCGTTCTCTTTTTGTACAAATTGTGCATTTTTAACTCTATCCCTTCATATACATTAGTATGAAATTTACAAGAGAAGAGTGTGAAATCATGAAAAAAACGCTTGTTAGGCTTATAGCCGTGCTGGCCTTTGTGGGAATATTAACTTTATACATTTTATATGTGCTGGAAAATTTACCGTCCATCTTGCAGACGGGCAACTCAAAAAATGCCACTGATGATTCTCAGATACAACTTTCAACTGTAGTGGAATCAGATGATACTGCTGCTGATAAAGAAGCTGATGTCAAAACCGGTAACGAAGACGGTGCCATGGCTGGTAATGAAACTAATGACGGAGATGATTTCAAACCTGATGATGGGGTTGATGACACTAATGTCGTATCCGGGGAACCTGATGCCCAGGGAAAGGTACTTGCCGACTCCCGGGAGAGAGGTAACGAAAATGGGGAGCCAGGACAGACCGATGCCATGCCTGACCGGGAAGGCAGCGTAGAGAATGATGTATGGCGAGCGGTCAATCGGCGTGACAGCTACAATAACGAACTTCAGTATTATACCCAGGATAACGTTACTTTGGATAATGGGCGCATTACAATTATTACAAAGAAGGAAAAAAAGGAAGATAAAAATTATACTTCAGGAATGGTTGTAAGTAAATATGCATATTTGTACGGATATTTTTCATTTCGCATAAAAGTTTCGGAAGGCAAAGGCCTTTTTCCTGCAATATGGCTTTTGCCGGCAGAAGATAAAAAATTACCTGAGATAGATATATTTGAGATGATTGGCAGTTATCCGACGGAGTTCTATGGTGTTTTGCATTACGGGAGCACCGCAAAGCCTCAAAGGGAATATTTCTGTGAAAAGGTCGCAAAAAAGGAATTTTATGAGGTTGCACTCAAATGGACAAAGAACGAATTAAGCTGGTATATTGACGGACGGCGTGTTTTTCGAACGGACAAGGGTATTCCCAATGAGCCCATGTATTTAATAATAAACCAGGCAATAGGCGGCAACTGGCCGGGTAAGCCTGATGACACCAAGCTTCCTGCAACATTTATAGTAGAACCCATAACACTGGAACCGGAGTTGAGTATAGAGCTATGATTACGATTATTGTTTCTATTGTAACATTTTTGAGTACATTTTTTGCCATATACCATTTGCTCAGTTCTTTTAAATACAGGAAGGAACCTTTGATAAAGACCGGCAATCAATTAGGCTTTTCCATTATTATCCCCTGTTACAATGAGGCGAGGATTCTTCCGAATACCATAGCGGGGTTGCTAAAGCAGGACTATTCCAACCTGGAAGTCATTTTTGTCAATGACGGTTCGGAAGATGATACGATAAAAATTTTGACTGAGCTGCTGTAAACGAGGGCGTACCAGGGCGAGGACAGAATCTACATGACGGGAAACGTGAGAATTCTCCAATCAAGCAAATATCCCCATATTTATGTTATTGACAAGGAAAACAGCGGAAAGGCTGACAGTTTAAATAAGGGGATAAAATTCAGCCATAAAGAACTGATAGTGACAATGGACGGCGATTGCATTCTGGATAAGGATGCTCTCCATGTGATGAACCAGGTATTCCAGGATGAAGAAGTAATTGCGTCCGGCGGAGTAATACATGTAATGCAGTATTTTTTACTGAACAAAAAAAGCAAGCCTATCATTGCACTGCAAGCTCTGGATCACATGAAAGGCTTTTACATATATAAAGCATCCCTTTCCTGCAATAATGCACTGAGCATTATATCGGGAGCGTTCGGTGTATTCCGTAAGGAAGCGCTGATTGCGGTAGGAGGATTCAGAAAAGGCCTTGGCGAAGACATTGACATCACCATTAAGTTGCAGGAGTATGCTCTTAAAAACAATAAAAGGATAACTTATGACATGAGAGCCATTTGCTATACGGAATGCCCGGAAACATGGTCTGATCTCGCGCGGCAAAGGGTAAGATGGCAAAAAGCTTTTTGGGATGCATTGAGCCAGAACCGAAGCTTTCTTACAAAAATGTTCTTTAAAGCCAACGTATGCTTTTTTATGCTTATGGATGCGGCATTTAGCGGAACAATGGCGGTTATTTCGTTTTTGTTTAATTTTGTATTGATTGCGCTCAGGGCTGTATATGGATTTCCGGCTCTTTTCATCATTCTTATTATATTTGCGGTAATATTTAATATCCTGAATTCGCTGGCAGCAATTTACCGCTGGGAAAAGATGACCGCCTCAGAGCTTGAAAAACGCAACAGAGAAGTTTTGGAAAACGGCAGGGTAAACACCAAATACCTGTTTATGAGCATATTAACCGATTTATTCTGCTTCAGCATTTTGAGAATCTACTACTTTATAAAAGGTACAATATCTTATTCCCTTAACCACAAAAGATGGGATAAAGTGGCAAGAACAAGCAACTCATATATTATCTGACCATGCAAAGGAGGAAGGAAAATGGAAAGCGAAAAGAGGATGCTGAATGTGTTTCGCCATGAAATAAAATTTTTTATTAACAGGCTTGACGCATTTCTGCTGGGGAGCATGCTTAAGCAATCCATGCAGATGGACAAACACGGTGACGTCAACGGAGAATATTGGATCAGGAGCATGTATTTCGATTCGCAGGATAACAGGGATTACCTTGAGAAAATAAACGGGGTTTCTCAAAGGAAAAAACTGAGAATCCGCATATATAGTACCGGCGACCGAATCGTAAAGCTCGAGCTGAAAAATAAATTGGAAAACTACGTATATAAGGAAACAATGCAGCTTGACAGGCAGGATGCATATAAATTGATGCAGGGTGACCATGACATACTCCTCAAATATAAAAACAGGATTGCCAACAAGATTTATGCCTGCATGCACACAGAGCGCTTAAGGCCGGTTTTGCTGATTGATTATGAACGGCAGGCATTCATGTGTCCTTTTAATAACATTCGCATAACGATAGACAAAAACCTGAGAGCGTCTATTGACCCATGGAAACTGTATGAGGAAAAGGTACCTATGGTGCCTGTTTTTGCTGACGGGAGATACATTCTGGAAATAAAATATCATACGATGCTGCCCGGGTTTATCCTGAGAATGTTGCGCGAAATCAGCCCCCAGCTTTCGTCAGTAAGCAAGTATTGCCTGTCCAGGCAAGCCATTTTTATATGACACGGTATGGTATTACCGGTGCAGCACTGCCGCACAACATGTCGATCAGATAAAAAAATTGAGATACAGGGGGAGAAAAGCCATGAAAGAAATTAACTTTATCAAGTTTTTAATGGACAACAGTAATGTGTACACACTGGAAATCATTGCCTTCAACATGGCAATTACTGCGGTGATTGCCCTGTTTATGTTTTTTATTTATAAAATTACCTTTTCCGGTGTTTTGTATTCACTCAGCTTTAATGTTTCACTGGTTATTATCTCCATGATTACGGCCATGGTAATTATGGTAATAGGCAACAACCTCGGTATTTCTTTGGGCATGGTAGGTGCATTGTCAATTGTACGTTTCAGGAGTGCAATCAAGGAACCGCGGGATCTTACGTTTTTATTCTGGGCAATAGCCATTGGGCTTGCATCAGGTTCGGGAGCGTTTTTGATAGCGGGTGTGTGCAGCCTTTTCATAGGCATAATGATATTGATATTCAGCAGGGTTGTATACAGGGAAAACTGTTACCTGCTGGTAATGAAGGGCAGCGAAATTGATACAAAAGAAGTGGAGAAGTCATTGGGGCAATATGGCATCAAGAACAAGCTGAGATTACATAATGTAAACAATAATTTTACGGAAGTTACATATGAAGTTTTCATCAAGGATCAGAAGAAGCATATCATTATAGAACATTTCAAAGGAAACCAGGGGATAGAGGAAGTAAACCTGGTGTCGTTCAACGGTGAAGTTACAGGCTAAAAAATAAGCATGCAGGGTGATGTAAAGTTGATAAAGTATATATGGGATAAAATCCTTTT
>JAMOAC010000306.1 GCA_023621975.1 Bacillota bacterium
AAACATATATCCGTTTTGAACACTCTTCCGTCTTTTTCTATGAAAATCTTATCCGGCCCGTTTATCATGATCTCGGTTATTGATTTGTCATCCACCAGGGGCTGGAGTACATCCAGCCTCCTCATGGAATTAAATACTGCCGTTATGATATCCTGCTTTTCCGCAATGCTCAAATAACACTGTTCTGATTTTTCAAAAACAGCCCGGGTTATTGCCTCCTTTATTTCCTCATCGGATATGTCTTTTTTTAAGTCAATGCTGTTATTTACGGTCTGTTTAATCTCACCGATTAAAACTTCCCTTTCTTCGTTTGTCACGTTGCGGTACCCCCACAGGTTGAATAATTGAAGCCCCCGATAGAATGTAATTCCCGGTTTCTTTTGTAATGATATTTTTTGCTTTTGCCGTATAGTAATTCCTAGTATTATTGTCATTATTTTACATCATTGTGGATTTAACTAAATTATAACTGTTTTTATTTGTATTGTCTAGTATATTTTTACATTTTAAATGACGAGTCATGGATTTTTAATTTTAAGAGTTGCCGCCGCTATGTTGAGGATAGGTAATGAATATGCCGCCCCTTTTACTGATGAGCTCAACTGTCTTTTCAGCCTCATCATTCAAATTAAACTCCATGCCTCTGTCCGTCTTTCTTCCTTCTTTATTTCCGTTCACCTCAATAATTCCTGCTCCGGTGATTGCTACTATCCTGCAGTCTTTTTCATCCTTTTCGTTATTCAGAAATATTTTCCCGGACATCGTATTTGCTTCAATATTCTCGGCTATACCGTTGATGATGATAAAACCTCCATAGCTTTCCGCATCGATTAGCTGTAAGGCGGAATTCTCAGGAATAGAAACGGTTAACTCTGCACTGTTTTCATGCAGCTGGGCCAGCTGGAAAAGCGGCAGCCTGCCGTTGCTCTTCTCTTTAAAATAAATCTCCCTTCCATGCAGCCCTGCTTCATATTCAAGCCAATCAGCCTGTTCATAGGTCAGAGAAATTTTATCCCCGAAGCCCCGGACGAATTTTATGGATGTATGGGTAGTTTCAATGGATATTTTGTCCACCTGTGCCGGGTCAAACTCCATGGTATGCACTTGCAGGTTCAACGGTTTCATGCTGTTGAAAATCAGCCAGTATTTTATAAAAAGTCCTGATACTGAAAACATGATCAGTCCAACAAGCATTACTACACAAAATACCGGTAATGCATAGGACTTTCTGCGTTTTTCCGCTTCCTGCTCTTCTCCTGCTGACTCCGGCAAGAACCTGTCGGGTTTTTTCATCATTCTCCTGACAAGCAATGTAGAAAACCTTATAATCAGCCTTGCCAGTTTGAAAAATACATATGACAATGCCAGCAGAAAACCTGCACCAAAAATTCCAAGGCCAAATGCCCCGACAATTCCCATAACATCCTGGGAAGCAGCGTTTAAAGCCTGACTAATTATGGCAATGGCAAAAATCAATGCTCCGATAAAAGTACACAGTGAAATTGCAAAAAACGATATTACAATGCTGTAGGTTGCAATAACAAAAACAGCCAGCAGCAAATAAGCCAGAGGTGTTGTAACAACATTAAACGCATTCCGGAGGACACTGGTATAATTACGCAATCCGGGATTTTTCTGTGTTCTGACAATGCTGGATTCAGTTTTTATCATGGCTGCAATTTTTTGCGGGGAATCCAGATGTTCAAGAATTGTGTCCACATCCTTGCCTGCGTCCATAGCATCAGAAAAGTATTCATCGTAATAATTGACAGCCTCCTGTATTTCCTCCTCGGGAAGCCCTTTCAGGTACTTTTTCAGGTCTTCCAGAAAAGCGGCTATTCTTTCATCCATTGTCAGCACCACCTATAATTAGATCTATAATCTTTTTCAATTCCTTCAATTCCTCAATGGACTCATTCAATCTTTCTATTCCTTTTGAAGTAATCCTGTAGTATCTTCTGAGACGTCCTGAATGCTCGATGGAATACGTCTCCAATAAATTCTGGCTTTCCAGCCTGCGTAATACAGGATACAGAGACGATTCGGATATTTCCAGGATCTCCATTATCTCCTGTGTCAGCCTATATCCATACATATCTTCACGCTTCAAAACAGCCAGTACGCAAACATCCAAAAGCCCCTTTTTCATCTGGGCATCCACGGGCATTCCTCCTCCGGTGCGTTTATATAAACCGCACTACCAACACTATACAATATATATCATTGTTTTTCAATCAATGCTTATTTGAGGTTAACGGCGTATTCCGCACATCTTTTCAGAAAGCTCCCACAGTCTGATCGCAGCCTCGGGCTTTTGTGAATACCTGCTGGGTCTTACCGGTTTACAGTCTTTCCAATACACCTCGGTTCTATCCTGAATGGAAGGCTCTCCTGCAAGAAACGCAATAGACCGGGCAGCTCTTTCAGGAGGAACGCCGTTCTTGCTGCGCTTCTTCCATATCCACCTGGCAATGCCTGTAGTTCCCTTAAGTCCTATATCAGTATTGACAAGACCAGGATCCACCGCAAATGCTCGCACCTTGCTGTCCCGTCCCAGCCTCCGGTTCAACTCAACTGTAAACAATACATTTGCAAGCTTGGACTGTTTGTATGCCAGAAGACAATTATAGTGCTTGCGAAGCATTATATCTTTCCAGTGAATCCTTGTCCTGTAATGAGAGCCTGAGCTAACGGTAATAATCCTGCCTGCCGGCGCTTTCTGCAACAGCGGCAGCAATTCATGAGTCAGGAGAAAAGGTGCCAGGTGATTGACAGCAAATTGAAGTTCAAACCCCTCCGGAGTAGAAACATACCAGCTGGAAAAAGTACCCGCATTGTTGATAAGAACGTCGATGCTTCCCCCGTTCTTTTCCTCAGCCAGTTTTTTAATGTTTCCTGCCAGTTCCCTCACCTGTTTAAGTGAAGACAGGTCAGCCACCAGGTATGAAACAGCAGATTCGGGAAATGCGCTTTTGATGATGCTCTCTGCCTGCTGACAGCGGGATTCATTACGCCCTGTTCCAATAATATATGCCCCGTACCCTGCCAATAATTTAGCTGTTGCCAGCCCGATTCCCGAAGTGAACCCGGTAATTACCACCGTTTTCCCTTCCATGTTAATATTCAGATCCATGTTGATGTAATTTTCCTTGCTGATGCCCTTATCCATGCCTCCTGCTTCCTCCTTGCTCATTTCCTTCATTGCTTCTTTCCTTAATTTCCTTTCATTGTTTTCTTTCCTTAATTTCATTGATTTTTATGTTTTTCACCGATTTTCCCGTTTCAGTTCTGCAGTTTATCCGCATGTTTGCCCGGCAAACGCATCTGCCAGTTCAACGAACGCACTGGCTTTCCAGGCAAACACGCCTGTTCATTCATAAGTCACACCTGCTTTTTCAGCGAACACGCCTGCTCGTTCAGCAACCACGCCTACTCGTCCAGTAATCACGCCTGCTTATTCAGCTTACCCGCCTGTTTGCCCTGCAAACCATTAGCAGGCATAACCGCAAGGCGGCAGCCATAATCCGTACTTGCTAGTATCCGTATTTTACTTTCTGCACCTTATTCATATTTCTCTTCATGTACGCAGAGTACCAGCGAAGTCCCACCAAATGGGCAATCAGCGTGGAAGGCACTAAACTGCCCATAAATTTAAGAACCCTGTTTATTAGTCCCGGTATATATACCGCACGTCCCTTAAGGGCATAATCAATGGTCCGTGATGCCACGTATCCAACGTTTTTTGTTGTAATTCTGCCTGCAAAGCCCTGGGAATCAATAGCCCGTATACATTCTTCAGTTGTGGGCATTCCCGCCGGGCAAAGAACCGTAACGCTGCCTCCGATTGACCGGATTTCCTCCCTGAGAGCCATGGAGAAATTAAGAAGAAATCTCTTTGAAGCCGCATACATAGCTTTCACCGGCATTGGATAATACGCGGCAAGGCTGGCAACATTAATAATTCTAAAAGGCCTGTCTTTGTCCCTTAGATTCAAAACGGCATATGTTGTCTCGAGATTTGCTTCTATATTAAGCCTTAGCAAACTCCTGATCTGTTCCAAGGTCCTTTCTGTGAAAGGCCCCTCATAGTCCAGCCCGGCAACATTGATAAGACCCCAGAAGCGTAATCCCTTACTCTGCAAATATTGGTAAAGCTGTGTCCTGGAATTATTGTCCGTGAGATCGGCAGGAAACCAGGCCACATTTACTGCATATGCATTTGACAATCCCTCAGCAAGAGTGGCTAACGCCGTTTCCGACAAATCGGTCAGGAACAAATCCCATCCCCGTGCAGCACACTCTGCTGCAAATGCCTTCCCCAGTCCGCCGCATGCACCTGTTATAAATATCATTGATTTCTTGCTCATAACCGGAACTCCTTTCGGATATTTCGTTCTATGAATACTATACAATGTATAATATTATATGTCAATAGTTATTTTTTATAATATATTATTTTTTTATGCATAACTTTGTATCCTTTTTTGTTTATTTTCATGCAAAGCCCTTATAAGTCAACTGAATTGAATTTTAAGAAAAAAGGTATATTTATTTAAGGCAAAATAAAACCTCATTAGAATAAAAAAGCAAAACAATAAAAAAGCAGTATCTCAAGATAAAACCCTGAAGATACTGCATATACACCAACTTTTGCTAATACACAATTTCTCCGCTTTACTGATTAGTTTACTTTTATTATATATGAGTATGGAATACGTAGCGTATCGGTCAATGTATAAGCCCTGCCGTTGCACATAAATTGTACCGGCCCGCCGCGGTCAAGCCTGAGCCGTAATTCTTTACCGTCATAGCTTACGTCAATACGGCTGCCGTGCCAGAAAATCCTGTAATTCATGCAAACCCATTTATCCGGCAGTTTAGGGGCAAACTCAAGCTCAAAGTTTTTGTTTAAAGTCAGCCCTCCGAAGCCGTAAACGCTTGCCATCCAGGTGCCGCCTGCCGCCGCGGAATGAATGCCGTCTTTTGTGTTCCCTTGTATGTCATGAAGGTCAATTGTGCTGGACAAATTCAGGTATTTATAAGCATTTTCTCCTTTATCAAGGCGTAGAGCAATTATACTTGCGGTATTTGGACTTAATGATGACATGTGGTATGTCCGTCTTTCATAATAATCAAAATTTTTTAATACTATGTCACGTTCGAATAAATCAGGCATCAGGCAAAACAGGAGTACAAGATCACACTGCTTGACGCATTGAAATTGAGCCCTTGCCTCTTTGGCAACAGGTTCACCGATTGCATTTTCAACAAACGGGGTATCATCGTCCACTATAATGTCCTGATCACCCTTGTCAAAGTCCTTTAATTCAAGAAATCCGTCGCATTGGGGAATTATGCCCTGCTCATTTGGGACAGGCAGGTACAGCAGGTTGCTTCTCCTTTCCCATTCTTTTATTTCCTCATCAGTAAGGCTGATTTTTTCTTTCAGCCTTCCAACTTCGTACGGATTGGATTCGCTGAAAGATGAAAGCTGCTGCAGTGTCCATTTTATCGTATAGTAAGCCATATAGTTTGTATATGTGTTGTTGTTTGTCCGCGGGTGATACTCATCAGGTCCCATAACATCGAGTATTTCATATTGTTTTTTGACTCTGTTCCATTCCATGTAACTTATATAGAACCTGCTGATTTCGCACAGCATTTCGAGCCCGTAAGAAAGCATGAACTCCCTGTCGCCGGTGGCTTTGAAATAAAGCATAACTCCGTAGGCAACAGCACTTGAAATATGTATTTCCTTTTCAGCAAACCACCATTTCTCAACACGGTAAAAAGGATGCGCATTCTTTACCCACCCGCCGGGACAAAACATGGTTATCGCTTCATCACCGGTTCCCGCAGAGCGGTACGGGTAGCGGGCACCCTTTTGATAATAAGTAGCGGCATTGCGCCTTGCCCCGGGAAGCATGTGATATCTATACAACAATATGTTTTTTGCAGTTTGCGGATCGGTAAATACATAAAAAGGAAGCATGAACATTTCGGTATCCCAGAAAATGTGCCCTGTATAGCGGTAGCCTGTAAGGCCTTTTGCCCCTATACTTGCTCTTTCATTATGCCTCGGCCCTGCCTGGATAAGATGGAACAAGCAATACCGCACCTGCTTTTGAAGAACATCGTCACCCTCGAATATAATGTCGGAATTATCCCACAATTCATTCATCTTTTTGCATTGCCCGTCCAAAAGATTGTCAAAACCTATACTGCTCATTTCCTTCAAATATGCAACCAGTTCATCTTTAAGAGAGTCCATGTCATAGTCTTTATCAAATCTCACCTGAACCGTTGAAAATCTGTCGCATGTGAGAATTTCTCCCTGCTTCAGGTCAAAATCCATAATGCGGCGTATTTTTTCATCTCTTGTCTCAAACCTTGACGAACAGCTTTTTGAGCATATCATTAATGTTGCTGCTCCTACCGGGTGACGCGCTTCCATAAGTTTTGAGCATGAGTACAATATATTATCCTTATAATTGTTGTCAAACACCTGCAAATGTTTGAGATTTAATTGTTGCCAGCCATCAAGGGTTTTTACACTGCTGTCAAGTATATGGGATACCTGGAGCATCCCGTCCGAATTCTCCAGTATGAAACAGTGTCTCTCAAAGCACAGGTTGGGGTGTATTATTGAAACAACACGAACTGATTCCCACTTAACAACCTGACCCTGTTCAGTTTTAAACCTGGAACATCTGTACAACATACCTTTTCGCATATCAAGCATACGTACATGTTCCAGCGTCTCCTGCTCTTCTATACTGATTCTATTTCCGAATAGACGAAGGTCAATTCCAAGAAAGTTGGGAAGATTGACCATATCCCACTCCCAGGCAACATCTCTGTCATATACACCTGCAAGAAAAGTTCCTGTTATACTTTTCCTGGGTAATTCCTCAAGGTTGCCTCGTACTCCCATCGATCCATTGGAAAGAGCAAATATGGTTTCATATTTATTTAAGTTTTCAATTCCTTCTTCTTCCTTAATAATCCATGAAGTGTCGCTTAAATATTGAAATAAACTCATAGTCGTCCTCCTTGAAAACATATTAATACAATGCATGGAATATTTTGCTTATACAAATCAAGCAAGGACATATTAAATAGCCGGTATGACAAGTTTCAACAGGTTTACTTATACTTAATAAAAAAGCTTCATTACCTTTTCGAGAGTAACTTCTGTCATATCCCTGTAAACTACGTCGGCATTGGTAAGAACTTCAGGATCTCCTAATCCCAATGCTTTCATTCCGGCCCTTTTTGCTCCTTCAAGCCCGGCATATGCATCCTCGAAAACTACACACTCACAGGGAAGGACATTCAGTCTTTCGGCAGCTATCAAAAACACTTCCGGGTCCGGTTTGGACTTTGTTACATCCTGTCCTCCTACGATAGTGTCAAAATATTGGCTGATACCAAGCTTTTCAATAATAAATGCTGCACTTTTGCTTGCTGAACAGACTGCGCTTTTAATTCCGCTCTCCTTTAAAGAGTCCAGGAACTCAATGACGCCCGGAAGTATTTCATTTGGCGTTAACTGCCCGATCATTTCCCGGTACCAGCCATTTTTGACTTCAGTCATTTTATGCTTTTCTTCTTCTGAATAAACCCTGCTGCTGCGCTCAAGAATAATCTCAAGCGAAGCCATGCGGCTTACGCCTTTTAGCCTCTCATTTATTTTTTCGTCAAAATATATCCCTTCCCTGTCAGCAAGTTTTTTCCATGCAAGGTAGTGATATTTTGCAGTATCAACAATTACTCCGTCAAGGTCAAAAAGTATGGCTTTTAATTGTGCTTTCATAGTCCTCCTCAAACCTTATATGTTTTTATATCATTTGTATTTAATTGTATCATAAATTACAAATTATAAAACGCCTTTCTGTATGTCGTTATTATATAACTTTTTTAATATCTAAACACCAGAGTGGCTGATTGCCACCCTGGTATTCAAGCAAGTCAGCTGCTGCCTATTCAAATATAACTGCTTTTGAAAGTGGCAGCATTCCTTCAAAGCTATCCCATACAAACACTTTTACATAGTATCCGGTTATGTCATCCGGAAGTTTGAATCCTCCATTGAGGGTGATTGTTTCACCTGCATCTATTGAGCCCTCGATATAAGCAAGCTTTTCAAATGTCTTTTCAGGGCCATACAATGCTACAATAAAGCATGCATCAGCCTTGGTGGAGCTATTGTTTGTTATTGTCACGCTTGCCCTTAAATCAATGGAAGGAAGCAGTTGTTCAAGCTCCTGACCCAATGCGTCTCTAAATACAGGATTCTCAATAATAAGGGCCTCCACGATAGTTGTCACAGTTACAGAAGGTCCGTCTGATGACTCATTGCCTGCTGCGTCTACAGCCTGCACTGTGAACGTGTATTCAGTACCTTCAGTCAGTCCGGTTACAACGTAGCTTAATACGTCTGCTTCTACTGTATCAAGAAGCTCTCCGTCCATATAAATCCTGTAACCTGTTACTGCAGTGTCATCCTCTGCAGCCGTCCATACAAGTGTCAGATCTGTCTCGCCTACGTCTGTTACCTCAACTTTGCTTCCTGCCGGCCATGTTGGTGCGGTAGTATCTTCTTCCACAGATTTACGGTCAGCTGTAATAAACGTTCCGCTTATGGTCATCGACCTTACCTGCTGGTATGTTCCGAAATACCCGGCCTCTGTCAGCCTGTTTTCCTGTGTATCCACGCAGTCGAACACCTTCTGGCCGTTGATATACATTACAAGCCTTACACCTTCATCCGTGTTCAGGGCTCCTACCTGTATGAGATTGTCCTTGTTGTCCTCAAAGAATGTATTCGGTATTCCTGGTCCGTAGATACCCGGATTTTCTCCTATTACTCCGTAGAATACGGTTCTTTGTCCCCTGTTGAACCTCTGCAGCTCTATTTCGTTCTTCTTTATTACTGTTATATAGCATGAGTTGTTGCTTTCAATCGGGTCATTGGTGTTTTCAGTCCTGAAGACGATGCTCTGCCATG
>JAMOAC010000476.1 GCA_023621975.1 Bacillota bacterium
CCTGGTCATGATGCCATGACAATGATCCGGTTATGGAATATTTGCACAGTTCATCCCAAAGTTCTGCAGCAAACAGAGCCTCATCGCTCAGTAAATTAAGCTTTCCTTCAGAGTCAAAATAATCACCGCCTGCAGAGTACAGGAACTGAGCAAATATATCAGCAGCTGCCTGTCCTTGTGATGCGGGTATTGCTATTCCGGTGCCCTTTTCCTTGAAATATTTGGCTACCTGAATCAATTCTTCAACAGTAGTGGGAACTTTTTGTCCTTCCTTTTCAAACCATTCCTTATTATACGTCAGAATGTTTGTTTGCGCGAAAGTGGGAAGAGCATACAATTTGCCGTCCATTTTGTTCATTTCCAGCATTGACTTTGAATATATACTGAGATCAGCACCGAGTTTTTCCGTTAAGTCATCAAGAGGCATAAGCCATCCTTTAGAGACATACTCCGGAAGCCAAATTTCTTGCACCCAAACCAGGTCATAATCAGCAGAAGAACTTAAGCTCTGTATTTGCTTTTGCTTCAGGTTTGAATAATCAATATCGTCTACTTTGGCTTCTGCTTCTGCATATTCCGCAAGCACGGCCTTCTGGTCATCCGCATGCGGGCCTGCCCAACGCGAAAGAACGATTGTTGGCTTTTTACCTGAAGCTTTTCCATCCGAAGATTGTTCAGCAGGAGGTTTTTCATTTTCATTTTGTGTTACATCTGTACTGTCTTTAGAAGATTTATCCTGGGAAGACTTATCATTTCCTTGTGATCGCGAACAACCTGCAAATACTGACATAATGAAAATAATCGCCAGTAAAAATGAAATAATCCTCATTTTCTTCATGTTAGTTTCCTCCTTTATTATTTAATATTTTAAAAATTAACCTATTTGTGCCTGATATTTAATTGTCATTATTCTCCAGGGAATACAGCACAGCAGGTTATTATTACCGGTTAACAGATTTCTGCTTTGCATCCGTAATCTTCAAGCTGACGAAGCCATTCAAATTTTTGCTCTTTTGACGGTTGATTTATGTGGGGTAAAGACTCAGCCTTTCCAATTTGGATTCGTTTAGTTTCTCCCATACGATGATAAGGTAAAATCTCAACTTTACATATATTACGATACTTACGTGCAGTATCTGCTATTCCTTTTAAATGATCCTTTGAGTCGTTAATACCAGGAATAAGAGGACATCTCAATATTATTTTTTTATCCATCGAATTAATCAAATCAAGGTTTTCCAAAATAAGTTTATTTGACGCTCCTGTCAGTTCTTTGTGGATAGATTCGCTTGTAGCTTTATAATCGTAGAGAAATAAATCCACATATGGTGCTATTTTTATAAACTGCTCCGCAGGAGCTAATCCGCATGTTTCGATACAAAGGTTAATGCCCTCTTTTTTTATTGCTTCTGCAAGCGCAAGAGCAAATTGCGGCTGGAACATTGGTTCACCGCCGGAAAGTGTAACCCCTCCGTCATTTGAATAATAAGGAATATCTATTTTTATCGAATCCATAACTTCCCGGACGGACATTTCCCTTCCAACCAAAGAAACAGCCTCATAGCAGCAAATTTCAATACAACGACCACACTTAGTACATTTTTCATAATCAACCACGTGATAGCCTTCATCGAAATGATGTACACCGTAATTGCATACTTTCTCACACATACGGCATCCTATGCACTTATGGGATCGATAAATCAATTCCTTTTGCATACTGATTGATTCAGGGTTATGGCACCAAATGCATCTAAGAGGACAACCCTTGAAAAAAACCGTTGTTCTTATTCCAGGCCCGTCATGTATACAAAAGCGCTGGATATCAAATATCTTTCCTTTTATATTGTTCATCATCTAATACGTAGTCCTTTCGAAAATTTCCTTTTGTACATCCTTAGGAAGGTCGACAAATCTTGCACTAAAGCCCCCTACTCTCACCATCAGGTCCCTGTATGAGTCAGGATCTTTCATGGCATTAGCAAGGTCATCTCTACCGACAACCGTTATCATCAGATGGGCTCCACCACGTTCAAAATAGCTATCAATCAGTTCATAAACCTTTTCACGGGCTGAAGCATATAACTCACGGCTTAAACGTAAATTCTGCACCATTCCGGCATGATTATCATGAGGAAGTTTCAGCAATGAGTTTATCATTGCAGTGATACCGTTTTTATCGGCACCCGGAGACGGATTGTTGGCATTTGCCATGGGTGTACCTGCCTTCCTTCCGTCTGCTGAAGCACCTACCCATCTTGCCAGTGTTGTATTTTGTGCATTATTAATAACTACTGCCAAATATGTGTCCAATCCCACTTTCGGTGCCTGACGCCTTATTTCCTCGCAAACATACCTGTGTAATTCAACAACCATGGAATCTGCATAAGGATCATCATTTCCGTATTTTGGACAATCAATCATCATTTTCCGTTCCTTTTCGTATCCAAAGAAATTGCTGTCCAAAATTTTTATCAATTGTTCAGACGTAAGCTTCTTTTCTTCAAATACAAGTTTTTTTATCGCAGTTAAACTATCAGCAGCATTTATCAGACCATATACTTCCAGTGTGCCGTTCAGACTTGCGCATCCTCCGTTAAAAACCGCCTTACCTTTCTCACAGCATTCGTCATATAACATTGTAACATACATGAAGGCATGCAATTCACCTGTTTTTCTGTATTCATACATCTCAAATTTTGCCTCTGCATCAATATAGTATTCCAGATGTTTTTTGTATTCCCCATAGAATTCTTCAAATGTTAAACACTGGTCCAGTGATTTCGTTTTTGGACCGAAATATTTTCTTGATACCGGGTCATATCCGCCATGAATTGCTATTTCCAATATTTTCAGCATATTGAGAGCACCGCTGGGTGTTCCGAAACTGTAGTGATCAAACACGATTTCCCCGCATCCTAGGGGAACATAACTCTCCGCCCTTTGGCGGTCAACTCCGTAAGCTTTCATTATACCCGGAACCAGAACATCATCATTATATAATAGAGGATACGTGCGTCCTTCTTCTATACATCTCATTGCCGCATCCCAAACTTCTTTGGGGGTTTCCTTTGAGAACCTGAGCGTAAACTGAGGGAGTACTTCTTTGACTGTCCTGCATGCCTCAATTGCAACAAGGCAGAACCTGTCAGCATTCTCTTTGTTCCTTCGTCCGTATCCACCGATAATTACCCTTCCGTCTACTTCACAATCCAGATGGTCAATCAGGCGGAAGAGCGACTGAATCATTTCCAGGGCTTCCTGTTCGGTTATAATTCCGTTATCAACATCGTGCACATAAAAGTCTCCTAGATAAACATCCATTCTGCCGAATTCAATCTCAGGTGTGAGCAGTGAATAAATCCATACCAGCTGAATTGCTTCCCTCAACGATTCCGGCTTTCTTATTGTAATATTTTCAAGTACCTGTGCCATTTTTTCAAGCTCCTGTGCCCGTTTAGTATCCTTTTCTTTCTCTTTTTTGTGTAACAACTGCTCCCTGTAAAACAGGCATACTTCTTTCACCAGTTCCAATGCTCCAAGCATACACTTAAACAGTACCACATCCCCGTTATTACGCAGTGCACGGTCAAGGTACTGTTTTACTTCAGCTTCGAGTCCGGGAATCCCTATTTTGACTAATTTATCAAAATTCAGATAAGTGCCGGCCATACGCAGAATAGGTGTTGCAGGAAGAGGCTGTCCTAACCAATCATCACTGGGTAGTGCCTTTTTCAGTTCATCCGGCATATCATGAAGTACTTTTGCGGTGGTGTTTTCCGATCTCCAGAATACAAGCATATCATGTAAATCTTCCCTGTATTTACCTGAACCTGCTTTGTGTTCAAGTTCATATACAACTCTCGGTTCATCAATATAAAAGCCGAATCCACCTGTCTGATGCTGTATCCCAAGGCCAACAGCCCCAAATTCAATTCTGCCTGCGAATAAATCGTTATCTTCGACTTCATGCAATATAGCAGGATATTGGGCCCTGAGACAGGCAAGTTCTATTTCAGCTGGATGAGAATATTTGAGTTTTGCCTCTCTATATGCTTTGGTGAAATCAATTTCAAACTGGAGATTTTTTCTCTTATTTTTGACTTTAAAATTATTCATTTTTGACATGTCCCCTTTTTATAATAATAAAAAATAATATCAGAATGAGAACCAAGAAATGTATGCAGAATCAACGTACGTCTCTTTTTCCGGCAGTTCCAATTGTTTTCTAAAAACATTATACACTAGACACTATTATTATTTCTTGTTACTGTTTGACGACTTCTTTGTAGTATATTGATATATTCGTACTTATCCCTTACAATGCTCATATAAAAGACTCTGTTACCACAATCGATATGCTGAAACTGCCGATTTGATTGCCAAATAAATGGGGACAGTTCTCAATTTATTCTCAGTTATTATAAAGTAACAAAAAGAGAATAATCAAAAAAATCTTTGGCAAGAAAAAGCCCGACCAGCATAAAAAAACTCCGGTACAATTACCGGAGCTTTTTCTTTGGAGCTGGCGGACGGAATCGAACCCCCGACCTGCTGATTACAAGTCAGCTGCTCTACCTGCTGAGCTACGCCAGCAATTATTAAATTTAAAGTAAAGATGGTGGGCGCTACAGGGCTCGAACCTATGACCCCCTGCTTGTAAGGCAGGTGCTCTCCCAGCTGAGCTAAGCGCCCAAAAAAAGTGGTGACCCATAGGGGACTCGAACCCCTGTTACCGCCGTGAAAGGGCGGTGTCTTAACCGCTTGACCAATGGGCCGATTTTGAATGGTAGCGGCGGTCGGACTCGAACCAACGACACTGCGGGTATGAACCGCATGCTCTAGCCACCTGAGCTACGCCGCCATATCTTTTCTAAAAATTAATAAACTTAAATATTATTCAAATATATTCAGTTCTCACAGCAACTTTCAATCAACGTGCTTATTCATTGTAGCAGAAAGAGCAACATAAAGTCAAGAGGAATTTTAAATTACATTTTTTTCATTATCAATCAGTTGTCAAGGCAAACACCGCACTGAAATTGAAAAGCAGTCGCATTAATACAAAATGGATAACCAAAATGTGCGGGTGCAAAATGGGATGCAAAATGGGGACAGTTCTCAACTATTAACAAAAAATAAATGGGTGACTATATTTATCGACATAAATAATTTTGCGAACAACCCAAGCTTTTTAATAATATGGGTTTGCTTTTGACTTATTAATAAGTGCAATAGTTGAGAACTGTCCCCATTCAAAACTTGAGAACTGTCCCCCTTCAATCCCTTCAAATCGTTATCTTTGAAATCTATCGGATTGACCATTCAATATGGTGCTCGTGCAACATCTTTTTCTTCAGTGTCCACAGAGGCTTCGACAAATCCACATAGTATTTGTGCGGATTCTCAAACCTTTTTACTTCATCCCATAACAAATCTACCTGCTGGGCACAGTAGTCCCTTATCTCCTTTAAATCCGGGCTTTTGTACACGCACTTTCCTTTATCGAAGAGCTGCACCTGAAGATTTTTTGCATAAAAGTTTGTTACCATTTTCCTCTTCCATGTATGCTCGGGATCAAATATTTCATATGGCTCATTATCATCAATGGCTTCATCAGCCAATGTAATTACATCTGCAATCGCTTTCCCGCTCTTCCTGTCAAAAAGCCTCCACACTTTCTTAAAGCCCGGATTTGTTATTTTATCCGGGTTTTCACTTATCTTAATCTTGGGAATTATTTTACCGTCTTCCTCTATCGCTGCCAGCTTATAAACCCCACCGAATACAGGTTCAGACTTGGAAGTAATCAGCCTTTCACCGACACCGAAAATATCTATATTAGCTCCCTGCACAAGGACGTCTCTGATTATATACTCGTCCAAAGAATTTGACGCTACAATCTTGCAATCCGGAAAACCTGCTTCGTCCAACATCTTCCTGGCCTCTTTTGAGAGATACGCAATATCACCGCTGTCAATTCTTATACCTTTAGGCCTGTAGCCTCTTGGCACTACCTCTTCTTTAAATACCTTTATTGCATTCGGAACACCGGATTTCAGTACATTATAGGTATCAACGAGGAGGACACAGTCATAGGGATACATTCTGGCATATGCTCTAAAAGCTTCCAGCTCACTGTCAAACATTTGAACCCAGCTATGTGCCATTGTCCCAAGGGCAGGAATGCCAAAATCTCTCTCGGAGATAGTACAGGAGGTCCCCACACATCCTCCAATATATGCTGCTCTTGAACCGAAAATTGCTCCGTCATATCCTTGAGCCCTTCTTGCTCCAAACTCCATAACAGGCCTGCCCTGCGCAGCCCTCACTATCCTGTTTGCCTTTGTGGCTATGAGGCTTTGGTGATTAATAGTCAACAAAACCATCGTTTCAATGAATTGTGCCTGAATTATGGGCCCTCTTACCGTGACAATAGGTTCTCCGGGAAATATGGGAGTCCCCTCCGGTATTGCCCAGACGTCACAACTGAACTTGAAATTTCTCAGGTATTCCAAAAATTCTTCACTAAACATTTTCCTGCTTCTTAGATAGCTAATGTCCTCTTCATCAAAACGCAAATTATTCAGGTACTCTATAAGCTGTTCAACTCCTGCCATTATCGCATAGCCGCCATTGTCCGGAACCGTCCTGAAAAAAACGTCAAAATACGCTATCTTATCTTTTAAATTGTTATGAAAGTAACCATTGGCCATGGTCAATTCGTAAAAGTCAGTGAGCATGGTCAAGTTTAGCCTTTCTCCGTAATATATTCTTGTCACGATTTTTTCCTCCTCTGATAATACTTTCTTCTATGATATATTAAACTAACTTGTTGTGTTAACATTTTAACAGTAAAAGTTCCAGGCTGATAAGCTGATAAACCGTTCCCTTAAGGGGTGAGACAATTCTCTTTGCCCAAAAATTTGCCTTGCCCTCCAATTTACCAGCCGGCTCCAAAGCCTTTCACAAGCTAGCGCATCACTCAACACAGCAAGTTAACTTTAAAATCTATTTACATAATCTTAAATGTTAACTGCATCATCTTTATTATATGTCTTTGAAAATAAACGTCAATTTATAAATTCAATTCTTGCCTGTTTTGCTATATAGTTAACTCAAAATATTTTATTCAACAGCTAATGACAAAAGGGGGACAACCTGCTTTTTTCTTGAAACTACACCAGGCAGATAAACACTGTCTTTTTTCAAATCTACGCCAAAAGCTTTTTCAATAAGCCATTGTTCCTTTCCTGCATATAAAACTTCTGAACCTTCCCTGAGAATGTCGGTCACCAATAACATCAACAGGCTGTAATCCCTGCTTTCACAGGTTTCTTCCATGTAATCGATTATTTTTCGACGCATTTCCTGTATACTTTCAGCATCCATTGTATTTATCTGACCTATGCCAATTTTGTATTTGCCAATATTGAAAATTTTGAAATCATTGTCAAGTATCTCTTTCGGAGTCTTTCCTTTGAGTGATGAACCGGCCTTGAACATGGCATTTGCAAATTTGTCAATATCAATACCACAAAAATCAGCCAGCCTTTTAGCGGCAGAAATATCAGCATATGTACAGGTTGGTGATTTGAACTTGAGTGTATCAGAAATAATAGCGGCGCAGAGAATCCCTGCAATACTCCTGCTAGGCCTTATACCGTGATCAGAATACAAATTGGAAATAATTGTGGATGTGCTTCCTAAAGGCTCATTCCTGAAATAGATAGGATTTTTAGTCTGAATATCCCCTACTTTGTGATGGTCGATAACTTCAAGAATTTCTGCCTGATCAATCCCATCCACCGTCTGGTTGATTTCATTGTGGTCAAGAAGGATCAGCTTCTTTCTTCTGGATATCAAATGATATCTGGATATAAAGCCTTTTATCCTGTTACTGTCATCTACTACAGGGTAACTCCTGAATCGTGTTTGAAGCATTATATCCTTTATGTCGTCTATATAATCATCTATGTTAAAACTAATAATATCTTTTGATGTCATCACATACCCTATGGGTATGCTTTGATTGATTAACATCGCCGCAGTGAAAGTGTCGTTAGGCGTTGTCAAAATGACACAATTTTTTTCCCTTGCAACTTTAAGAACATCCTCATCAACTTCACATCCGCAGGTTACAACGATACAACCTGCTCCAAGTTCAATGGCTTTTAACTGGTTATCCCTGAGGTTGCCCGTTATAACAATATCGCCCTGCTCAATAAACGGGCTTAACTCGTCTGAAGTCATGGCTGCAATCACAACTTTGCCCGTAACATTGAAGCTGTCCGGTGAACCGCACAACAAACGTCCGTTAAGTGTTTCAATCACATTTTGCAATGGCGTTTTGCTGCATGCAATAATGGCACTTTCCATAATATTAAGGTACTTATTTGTTATATCCGACAAAGTAACTATTCCGATAAGCCTGTCGTGTTCATCAACAACAGGAATAACCTTTATATTGTTTTTTTGCATAATCATCCATGCAGTACGGATAGAAATGTCAGGAGAAGCAGGGTATACTGGGTCAATATCCAAATCGGATATTTGTGTCTTGACTGTTGTAAGAATATCCGGCACTGGGACATTGAAATAGTTCAAAACAAATTCTGTTTCCCTGTTAATTTCTCCTAACCTTCTTGCTTCAGCATTTACTCCAAGTCTTCTTTTCAGTTCTGCATACGCTATTGCCGAACATATGGTATCCGTATCAGGGTTTTTGTGTCCAGTAATATATATGATATCACTCAAGTGCTTTCACCTCTTTTATGTCTCGCGATAAACATATCATGAAACATATTTATCTTAAAATTTAATTGTAATATCCAAAAGAAAAATTGCCTGTACATATAAATCTATCATATATTGTTTAGGTTCTCATCAAATGGGATAAAATAAACCTGTCATATTGATAATTTCAAT
>JAMOAC010000111.1 GCA_023621975.1 Bacillota bacterium
TGAAGGCAGGGAGATAGACTGTATTGCCAGAAAGATTATTACTGAGGCAGGCTATGGAGAAAATTTCGGACATTCCTTAGGCCACGGCGTAGGTCTTGAGATACATGAAGAACCCAGATTTTCTCCTGAAAGCGGTCAAATTATGGAAAACGGCATGACGGTTACAGTTGAACCGGGGATATACATTAAAGGGACAGGCGGAGTGAGGATAGAGGATTTAATTGTAATAAACGACCAGGATCCTGTCGTATTGACAAAATCACCAAAGGAACTGATAGTATTGTAACCCGTTAATTACAGCATCTAATTACAGTATCCTAGAAAAAATTTCTTGAAATAAGCGGTATTTTAATTTAATATAAAACTATGTATGCTGTGATTTATATACGAAATACTGTTTAAAATATCAATATAAGCTATTAAAGGTGGAGGGATTTGAAATGATTACAGCTGGAGATTTCAAAAACGGAGTAACATTTGAACTTGATGGACAAATATATCAGGTAGTGGAGTTTCAGCATGTCAAGCCGGGAAAAGGTGCAGCATTCGTGAGAACCAAATTAAAGAATATAGTAACAGGTGCTACCATTGAAAAGACCTTCAGCCCGACAGACAAAATGCCAAAGGCTCATATTGAAAGAAAAGACATGCAATACCTGTACAATGACGGAGACCTGTACTATTTTATGGATATGGAAACTTATGAGCAGACACCGTTGAGCAAGGAGCAGGTCGGCGACTCGCTCAAATTCGTCAAGGAAAACGAGATTGTAAAAATACTGTCCCATAAAGGAAATGTATTCGGAATTGAGCCACCTACATTTGTTGAGCTGAAAGTAACGCATACCGAACCAGGATTTAAGGGAGATACTGCAACCGGCGCGACAAAGCCAGCTACTGTTGAGACGGGTGTAACTGTAAAAGTGCCTCTTTTTGTTAACGAGGGCGACATAATTAGAATAGATACCAGAACGGGTGAATATATGGAAAGATTATAAAGGAGCACGCTGAAGGAATAAAATGTGGCGTTTTGGGAAATAAAAAATAATTAAATGGAACATATCACGCTACTGGAGGTTAAATATGGGTTATTTGAGCGAAAGGGTAGCTTACCTTAAAGGCCTGGTAGAAGGGATGCAGATTAATGATGCATCAAATGAAGGCAAGCTGATAAAGGCGATTATCGACGTCCTGGACGACTTTGCCCTTACAATTGAAGATATAGAGGAAGTCCAGGATCAAATAAGTGAACAGATGGAAGGCATTGATGAAGATCTGGCAGAAGTTGAAGAAGCAGTGTTTGGTGACGAAGACGACGAATACTGCTGTGATGATGAAATTGAATGCCCTCATTGCGGAGAGGCAATTGATATTGATGATATAGTGTTGGACAAGGACACCAAGAGCTTTGAATGTCCATACTGCCATAAAAAAATAGACGTTGAATGGGAATGCGAATGTGACGATGACGATTCCGACGATTAAGAAATGGTGCATTCCACCTGGATGAAAGCTTTGGCAGCCAAACGGCTGTCAGGGCTTTTTTTATTGTGTAAATATTTTATTGCTTAAATCTCTAAAATTATCTTCATTATCTTCAGTCATAAATTTGGACAAAGCTAAATATATTGTTATAGGTAATAAATGAATTTTATGAAATGCAGCATTATGATGCATAACCTGAAAGATTAACTTTACATTAACAGTCCATATAAGGTGCGGCAAAATACCAAAGAAGGGGGACCAAAGATGTTGACTGAAGATAAGGTAAGAATAGGAAACGCAGATTACAAGAATCCCGTGAATGGTATACTTCCTTTTGTTTCCCAGGGAATAAGAAGCGTGTTGGAGAAAGTTGACAGAAAAGTTTTGGAGACGGCAGAGGAAATAAGGCTTAGGGCAGGCAAGCCGTTGATAATACAGCAACATTTAAAGGAATGGTTCGTATCAGGGAACGGGAGCATTAGCGAAGTTTGCATTGAACCGTATCTGGTTGATCAGTCCGAACTGTTGAAAACAATTGAAATAATGAGTGAAAATTCAATTTATGCCTATCAGGATGAGATTAAAAACGGTTTCATAACCCTAAAGGGCGGCCACAGGGTGGGGATTGCCGGAAAGGTAGTGCTGGACGGAAATTCAATAAAAAATATAAAGAACATTTCCGGGCTTAATATAAGAATCTCAAGGGAAATTCCAGGTTGTTCAGACCATGTCATAAATTATGTCCTCAACAAAAAAGGCGGGATATACAATACCCTGATCATATCACCGCCGCAATGCGGTAAGACCACAATTCTCCGGGATCTTGCAAGGAAAATAAGCGATGGAATCAGTGAAAAAGGTTTCAAAGGCATGAAAGTCGGGATTGTAGACGAAAGGTCGGAAATAGCAGCATGCTATAAAGGTGTCCCTCAGAATGATGTAGGGATAAGAACGGATATAATGGACGGTTGCCCTAAGTCTCTCGGCATGTGTATGATGATAAGGTCCATGTCGCCTCAGGTGGTTATAACCGATGAAATAGGCGGAACGGGTGATAAGGAGGCAATATTAAGCGTAATTAATGCCGGGGTGAAAATTATTGCAACGGCTCACGGATACAACCTTACGGAATTGAAAAGCAGGCGTGAAGTCATCGGACTTATGGAGGAAAAGGTGTTTGAAAGGTTCATAGTGCTAAACAATTCAAAAGGTCCAGGAACTCTGGCAGAGGTTATAGACGGACTTACTAACGATGTTTTGTACAGAGGGGGATAAAAATGCTTCTGAAAATAATGGGAGCATTAACTGTACTTCTTTCTTCAACATTCCTGGGATTTGTACTGTCAAGGGATTGTGCCAGAAGGCCACAGGAATTGAGGGAATTGCAGCGGCTTTTCCAGATGTTTGAAAATGAGGTGCTCTACCTATCCAGTTTATTGTCGGAGGCCTTTGAAAATATAGCGAAATCAACAGACAGTGAAGTAGGTATCTTTTTTAAGTCAGCACTGGATAATTTGAATTCGGGAAACGGTATAACCGCTTCTGCAGTCTGGGAAAGAGCCGTGAAGGAAAACATAAAGTTTACTGCTCTAAATAAGGAAGATGAGCAGATTCTTATTTCCTTCGGCAAGATGCTGGGAAATTCCGACATGGAAGGACAGTTGAAAAACATAAGGCTTACAATAAGCCAGCTTAAACTCCAGGAACAGAAAGCTGAAGAAATAAGAAGCAAAAATGAGGCCATGTACAAAAGGCTTGGATTTCTGGGAGGAGCGGTTTTGGTATTAATTTTTTTATAACTTCATCAAAAATACTTAAAAAATACTTAATCAATCCTTTTTATTAATAAAATGCAGCTTACGGAGGAGAAAAAAGCTATGGGGATAGACTTGATTTTCAGAATTGCTGCCATAGGAATACTTGTCTCGGTATTAAATCAGGTGCTTATCAGGTCAGGCCGTGAAGAACAGGCTATGCTGACAACTCTTGCAGGGCTTGTTGTTGTCCTTATGATGGTAATAAAAGAGATTGTCAATCTTTTTGACACCATTAAGGCTATGTTCCACTTCTAATTCCCTACATATTCCAAAGGTGGTTGGTGCTGTTGGACATTGTTCAGATCGTCGGGCTTGGAATTGCCGTAACAATAATAATAATTGTCATAAAAGCGCAAAAACCGGAAATTGCCGTACAGTTAAGCCTGATTACGGGAATCGTCATATTTTTTCTCGTTGCAGGTAAGCTTGCGGCAATTGTGGACTTGCTTGAAAGCTATTTCAACAAGGCTGATATAGACATAATGTATTTTACTGTGCTGTTGAAAATAGTTGGTATTGCCTACATAGCTGAATTTGGGGCTGAAATGTGCAGGGATGCGGGAGAGTCATCTATTGCTTCGAAGATAGAGCTTGCAGCAAAAGTTATCATCATGACGCTTGCTGTCCCTATAGTTACTTCCCTCCTTGAGCTTTTAATCAGTATAATGCCCTGATATCAGCATAATGCACTAATAATTTATCAACATGATAATTTAACAGTCGGTGGGATAAAAATGGTTTCCATAAACGAAAGATACTCCAAAAAAATAATCATGGTTGCCGCAGTATTGGTCCTAATACTGTGCAGTAACCTGCATGTTTACAGCCGGCATGATGATACGGGGGAATACTCTTCAGAGGACTACAGTGAAAAAATCATCAATGAACAGATGCAGTCAGGCGAGATAGGCACGATTACAGAACAGCTGGAGAAGTATTCCGGAGAAGATATATATGAAATAATAGAAAACTATGACCCGAGGACGATAATCAGCGACACGGCCAGGGGAAAATTTGAATTTAGCTTTAGCGGTTTCATCAACGGAATACTGGGTTATTTCTTCAAGGAAATTTATCAGAATATACATATTCTTATAAAGCTTATAATACTGTCCGTGCTTTGTGCCATACTCAGAAATCTTCAGTCATCGTTTTTAAGCGAAAGCGTGGGAGAAATAGCGTTTTATGCCTGCTATGCAATAGTGGTGTCCGTAGTGCTTGTAAGTTTCAACTCGGCACTCAGGATGAGCGCTGAAGTTATTGACAGGATGGTCGGATTCATGTATGCAACCGTACCTGTTCTGATTACGCTTCTTGTATCCGGCGGTAACATTACATCGGGCGGGATTTTTCAGCCTGCACTTATAATGGTGACTGAAATTTCAGCTACATTGATAAAAAACATATTTATTCCGCTTATATTTCTGTCCACAATCCTTTCGATAATTAACAATATCTCGGACAAGATCCACATTTCAAAGCTTGCAGGCTTTATTAAACAAATTTCCGGTTGGGCCCTGGGGCTTATACTTACCGTCTTTGTCGCAATAGTATCCGTTCAGGGTACCCTTGGAGCGGTAGTTGACGGGGTTGCCAGTAAAACTGCCAAATACGCCATAGGAATAGCAATACCTGTTGCCGGCAAATACCTTGCTGATGCTGCCGATACGGTGATTGGCTGTACGCTCCTTCTGAAAAATGCTGCCGGCGTTGCCGCAATGATTGGTGTTATTGCCATATGCATAGGACCCATACTTAAAATTGCGGTAATCGTTGCTATTTACAAGCTTGCGGCAGCTCTGGCGGAGCCAATAGCTGACAAAAGAATTTCATCATGCATAGGTGAAGTAGGCAATGCAATGACATTTGTTCTCGGAATTTCTGCATCGGTAGCATTCATGTTTTTTGTAACCATAACGGCAATAGTCAGTGCGGGGAATTTAAGCACGATGATCAGATAGGGAAGGACGGCGATTGTTGCCTTGATTGAGTTCATAAGAAGCTGGATGTTAAATATCATAATTATTGCCACCCTGATTGTTTTGCTTGAAATCCTGATACCTGCGAGAAAGATGAAAAAATACGTCAATATGGTATCGGGGATTATCATGATAATTGCTGTGATAAATCCGTTAACCGGCTTGTTTAACAAGGAGGTGAGCCTGAAAGAATTTCAAATATCAGGTAGCAATTATATTGATAAAAAGGAAATAGAAAAGAACAGCGAGGTGTTGGAGAAAAGGCAGATGGAGCAAATAGTGGAGCTGTACAGGCAAAAGGTCATAAACCATATCAGGGAAATTGCAATATCAGTGGATGGAGTACACAATGCAGAGGTTGATGTGATTATCAACGAAGACTATACTTCCAGGAATTTCGGTGAAGTCAAGAGGGCCTACATATACCTTGATATGAAGGGAGATTCAAGCACTGTCAAGCCTGTTAAGGAGATAGAAAAAATATGGGTGGGAGGGGATAAAACCGGCAGGGAGCCGGAGCGGGATGAAAATGAGGCGGATGAAATAGACAGGGAGATTGTAAGCAGGATACAAACACAGGTAAACAGCATCCTTGGAATCGAAGCTGACAATATAATAATTTCTTTACTGGAGAACAGGGGTGATGTGGATGTCAAAGAAGATTTCTGATTTTTTAAAAAAACTTTACAGCACTCATGGCAGGAAGAAAATTATTGAAAATACCGTTATCGTAATAATTGCAGGAATGATCATACTGATAGCCGGAAGCAGTTTGTTTGATTCGGGAAAAGACAAAAAAAACAGCCTTCCTGAAAATACAGGCGCCGAAGTTGAGGCAGCAAGCAAAGAAGCACGTGATCCAATTAACGAAAACACAAGCCTTGAGGAAAGAATTGCAGCCATTCTGTCCCGGATAGAAGGCGTGGGCAAAGTCGATGTCATGATCACCTATGCTTCAGACGGCGAGATTGTACCTGCCGTGAACACAAAGGTTAATGAGAGCGACACTGACGAGAAAGACAGCGGAGGTGGAACAAGAAAAATCAGGGAAGATAACAGGGAAACAACCATTGCCTATGAAGAGATGCAGGGTACAAAAAAGCCGATTATACTGACACAAAAAGAGCCTGAGGTCAGGGGGGTGATAGTGGTAGCGGAAGGAGGAGACAACGTTATTGTCAGGGATAAGATATGCAAGGCCGTACAAGTCCTTCTGGACGTTCCCATTCACAAGGTACAGGTTTTTGAAAGAAAAAAATAGAAAAGCATAAATATTTGATATAAATTCAGGTGTTAAAGAATATATATCTATTGAAAAGTGGACGTGATGTCAACAAATATACTTGTTAAAGGGGGCATTTGGCGATGTTATTCCCAAAAAAGCAGATTGCGGTATTGGCACTTGTCATTTTGATTGTTATTGCAGGTTACTTGCAGTATAGCTATAAAAAAAGCAGCACGGCATCCAACGAAAGCGGAACAGGAAAGCTGGGGGAGGCTGTATACGTGGATAACAGCCTGACAGATGAAGCAAGCGGTGACAACTTGTCTGAAAAAAACAAAGAGAAGGATGGCAAAGAGGAGAAAAAGGCCGATGCAGAGGCTTCACAGGAAACTGAAGAGTTCTTTGTGCAAACAAAACTAAGCAGGGAAGCCAGCGTAAGCAAGAGCACCGACAGCCTCAAGGCAATCACGGAAGATGTCAATGCCAGCGAAGAAGTAAAAGCTCAGGCGTATGAAAAGCTGATGAAGCTTACTGAAAGAGCGGAAATGGAATTAAAAATAGAGGCATTGATAGCAGAAGCGGGCTTTGAAGATGCCCTGGTGCTGTTTGGAGAAGACGGAGGAATGGATATTATTGTAAAGGCGCCGACGCTTACATCGAAGGATGTTGCAAAAATATCCGACATCGCTTCAAGACATGCCAACATCAGCCTTGATAAAATCTATATAAAGAACAAGTATTAGTACAAGGCCGGTATCAGACACCGGTATTGAAGGCCAGCCAGTCGATCTGTCTGTCCTATTGCCTGAAAATACGCAAAATGATATAATTACTTTTGCCGTTAGATGCAGTTTTTTTCTTTTTTTTGTTATTGTTATGTGATTGGAGGGAGTATTGTGGAGGAAAACAATTCGGGCATACTGGAAGAACTGGGCTCAATAAAGATTACGGATGAGGTTGTGGCAATAATAGCAGGAATAGCGGCAATGGACGTGCCGGGAGTTGCAGGCATGAGCGGTGGCCTTGCCAACGGAATTGCCGAAGCATTGGGAAGGAAAAACCTTTCAAAGGGAGTCAAGGTGGAAGTTGGAGAAAAGGAAGCTGCCATAGATTTATATATCATAGTCGAATACGGATACAGGATTCCCGAAATAGCATGGAATATCCAGGAGAAGGTAAAAAAGTCGGTGGAAGCCATGACGGGATTAAATGTTATTGAAGTTAACATTCATGTACAGGGTGTTAATTTTGAAAAAGAGAAAAAGGAAAACGCTGAAGAGCAGGCAAAATTGAAGTAACACCCACCGCTGTAAGTGTTTTTTTCCAATTATAGTTTATTTTTTAGCTAAAATAAACTATAATATTTTATGACGGGACAGGCATTATACGTTGATTTAAATTAATGATTTCCGGAGACAAGTATGTGAACATTCAGCGGTAGAAAAGGTGGTGTTTGCTAATGAATCTGTTTATGAGAATTTTGCTTGCGATATATGCGTTTTGTCTTGCAGTCATTTCGGCTATTGGAATGATTGTAATTGCAAGGCCTGAAATTTTTCACTCCATCTCCAGTTACATAACTACGGCAGTATTGTATAACAGAGGCGCTTCAATAGCGGCTTTTGTTATAGTGTTTGTTTTCTTTGTGCTCAGTCTTGCGTTTCTTTTTTCAGGAATCAGGAGCGGAAAGGATAAAAAAGCCGTAAGTAAACATACTAGTATAGGAGAAATCAGGATATCCTTGAATTCCATTGAGAATATCACTTTGGCTACAGCACGAAGGCTTAACGGTGTAAAAGATACAAAAGCCCGTGTACACAAGCTGGATGACAGCGTATCTATAACCGTCAATACCGTAGTGATGCCTGACATAAATATTCCGGCTTTGTGTGAGGAGATTCAGACAAGGGTTAAAAAGTCTGTGGAGGAATGTTCCGGGATCGCAGTAAACGAAGTAATAGTATCCGTAGACAATATTTATTCAGGTATGACGTACAAGCCGCGGGTTGAATAGCTCAAGGAGGTATTCGAAATGAAATTTGAGGATTTGGCCAACTTTTACAATGATCATAAAGGTGGTATAAACGGTGCCCTGATAGGTTTTGTTATTTCAGTGAGCATACTTGTTTTTGGATTTTTCAGAATACTGTTTATATCACTGTTTGTAGCGGCTGGTTATTACATAGGCAAGAAAGTGCATCAGGATAAAGATTACATAAAGAATCTCCTTGACAGGATTTTGCCGCCCGGAACTTACAGGTAGTACAGCCGGATAATTGGGTACAGGCTTATGAATGGCAATTAAACCAGAATATCAATGTAATATATTTACAGTAGGAGGAAAGGCTTGAATGGGCAGAAGAGCAGCCAGGGAATCGGCACTGAAACTGCTGTA
>JAMOAC010000072.1 GCA_023621975.1 Bacillota bacterium
GCTGCTGATCTCCCATGGTAAAGATGGTTTTCTCAGGAATTGCAAGATTTACCTCAGCCGAATCTATATTATCATAAGATGATATCATTCTCTCGATTTCTGCTTTCTTCTGCTGTTGCCATATATGCTTCTTGTCGCTCTCCGTAGTGCTTATTCCTATCATGGAAACAGCATCTTCGAATGTAAGCCCTGCTTTCGGATAACCGCTTTCAGCTATGGCTATACGCGCCTTGGCGTTATCCTTTTTATTCACAATAATACTGTTTCCGTCTTCGCTGAGCTCATTCCATATGCCTGCTTCGTCCAGTACGTTTTTTATTTCACCTATCTGCTTGATATCGTTACTGCTCAGTAATGTCACATAACTTGGCCTTGTCAGTAGTATGATACCTACAACCACACATGCAATAACTATTCCTGATGTTATGTAAAGTCTTGTTTTTTGTGATTTATCAAGGTTTTTCCAGAAATCTGCCACCTGCTGCTTGAATTTTTGTATAAAGCCGGGCAATTTGTTCACCACCTCATGCCAGGTATTCATCTTTTGTAATAACTATGAGTAAAATTATTCAATAAAATGTCTGCACCATGACCAACAAAGGCCAGGCAAAATATCATAAACCACAAAATATAAGCTACAACAGGATTATAGCTGCATTCTCATGATTTCGTTATATGCATCCAATATTTTATTTCTTATTTGCAAGGTAAGTTGAAGTGCAATATCGGCTTTTTCCACTGCAATAAGTACCTGATGAATATTGTCCGTTTTCCCTGCTGCAAAATCTTCGGAGAGCCTGTCTGATTGGATTATAAGATCATTTACCTTGTTCAGTTCATTTTTTAAAAAATCTCTAAAGCTAACTTCACCGCTTGCGGAATTGTTTGAGCTGAAACCGTTAATTCCGCTTACCGGTGCACTAATTCCTGTAATACCGTTAATCAATTTCCCCACCACTTTTCTCTTTTATCTTATGTGTAATATATTTTTTATAAACTTATTTAGTAAACTTGTTAATAACAGAAATAAATGCAATAGCTATTTTCCGATTTCCATAGCCTTTAAAGCCATGCTTTTTGTTGCATTCATCACGGTCACATTTGCTTCATACGCTCTTGTTGCAGAAATCATGTTTACCATTTCGGTTACCAGGTCCACATTAGGCATGAGAACATACCCTTCTTCGTCCGCATCAGGATGGCCCGGATCATATACTCTTTTGAAAGGAGATTGGTCTTCCACAATTCTCGCTACCCTTACTCCTTTTCCAACAAGTCCTGCATTGCTGCTTTCACTCAGATACTCTGAAAAGGGCTTATCTACGGATTTTTCTTCAAATATTACTGTTTTACGTCTGTATGGAGTGCCGTTTTCAGTCCTTGTAGTATTAATATTTGCAACGTTCTGAGTGATAGTGTCCATTCTGAGTCTCTGGGCTGTAAGACCCGATGCACTTATATCCAAAGCACTGAAGAAGCCCATAAATTATCTTCTCCCTTCACTTATAACTGTTTTATATCTTTTAAAACCTGCATTTAATGATTGAATTAACACATTATATTTAATGGAGTTTTTTGCAAGGGATGACATCTCGGAATCAATATCAACATTGTTGCCGTCAAGACGCATTCTCAAGTTGCTGTGGTCTTCCCTGACTCTGATATCAATATTGTCAACATTGACATTTCTCCTGTTCCTTGTGTCCAGTGCTTCACTTAGCTGTTCTTCAAATGAAACTACCTTTCGCTTATAACCCGGAGTATCATAATTGGCAATGTTTTGAGAAATTACCTCTTGTCGAAGCCAGCACGCATCAAGGGATTTTTCCAGTATCCTTGAACTGCCGCAAATTTTGTCTAACACTTTTCCATACCCCCCGGATAATATTTCTTTATACAAAATGCAAACAGTTTTTTGCCTAAAGCACTAATTTATTTTTACATTTTTTAATGTATTCTTACTGATTTCTACAAATCGCTCAGCAAACATACTGTAAATACTTAAAAAGTACTGTAATATAAACAAGTCTTTATCTGCTTAACAATATCTTTAATTAATTAAATAAAATTAATAAAATAAAAATTTATTAGCATAATATACAGTCCATACATAAAATCCCATAATAATACATAAATATTAGCATATTATATTTAAAAATACAACCCACTAATTCAACAATTAATCGAAAAATGTCTTTATTTGGAGAAATTTTCACGATTTTGGTATTAATTATTTCCTATTTGACCTGATAACTCAGAAACCATCTTATTAATAATTTCTAAAGACCGGGAGGCAATTTTTTGACATTTTTCCTTTTTATCTTTTATTTTAATCTCAAGCGGTTTGATTAAGCCGAAATTTATATTCATGGGCTGAAAATCTTTTACATAACTGCTTGATATATAATAGCTGAGTGCACCTATTGCAGTCTCTGCGGGAAAAATCACCCTTTCTTTTCCCAAAGCGTCCATTGCAGCATTTATACCCGCCACAAGACCTGAAGACGCAGACTCCACATAGCCTTCAACACCCGTAATCTGACCTGCAAAATAAATATTTTTTCTTGTTTTCAATTTATATGTAGGCTCAAGAAGACCCGGTGAATTTATATATGTATTTCTATGCATTACACCGTATCTGACAAACTCCGCATTTTCCAATCCCGGTATAAGCCTGAATACCCTCCTTTGCTCAGGCCATTTCAAATGGGTTTGAAAACCTACAATATTAAAAAGTGTTCCATCAGAATTATCCTGCCTTAATTGTACAACAGCATAGGGCTCTTTCCCCGTGGAAGGATCGACAAGCCCTACAGGTTTTAGCGGACCAAAGCGCAGGGTATCGTAACCTCTTTTAGCCATGCATTCAATCGGCATGCATCCTTCAAAAATGCGGTCATCTTCAAAATCCTTCATCTCCACGGTTTCAGCATTGACAAGCTCATTCCAAAAGAGGTCATACTGCTCCTTATTCATAGGACAGTTTATATAATCTTCAGTTCCTTTACTGTACCTTGACGCTCTGAAAACTTTTTTCATATCTATGGATTCATATGTAACAATAGGTGCAGCAGCGTCAAAAAAGAACAGATACCTGTTTCCCACTATATCCTTAAGATACTCCGACAATGCTTCAGATGTAAGTGGACCTGTAGCCACAATACATATTTCATCATCAGGAAGCTGCCGGACTTCTTCATTTATAACTTCTATGTTTTTATGGCCGGAAATTGCTTCCGTTACTGCCTGTGAAAATTTAACACGGTCTACAGCAAGTGCACCTCCGGCCGGAACTCTTGTTGCATATGCACACTTCATTATCAGCGAATCAAGCAGCAGCATTTCCTGCTTGAGCAATCCAACTGCATTTTCCAGCCTGTCTGAACGCAGAGAGTTGCTGCACACCAACTCTGCAAAAGTTTCCATGTGATGTGCAGGTGTCATCTTATGAGGTTTCATTTCATACAGTTTAACTTTTACTCCTCTTTTAGCGACCTGCCAGGCCGCTTCACACCCGGCAAGTCCTGCTCCTATTATGTTTACATGATGTGCTGTCATCTTTACAACCCTTTGTTCTCCTTTATTTTTCTTCCCTTTCATAATTACATTTATCGTTGCTGCATTTAATCAGCGACTTTTTGCCTGAAAACTTTTTAATCAAAAAATTCCCGCATTCAGGGCAGCTTTCATCCAAAGGCTTATCCCATGTCATAAAATCGCATGTCGGATTGTTTTCACATCCGTAATATTTTCTCCCTTTTCTTGTTTTCTTAATCATAACTTTTGCGCCGCACTTTGGACAGTTAACACCTGCCTCTTCCTGCAGCGGCCTGGTATTTCTGCATTCGGGAAATCCCGGACATGCCAGAAACTTCCCGTACCTTCCCTGCTTTATGACCATATTGCGCCCACATTTTTCGCATTTAATATCAGTTACTTCTTCAGGAATTTCAACCTGCCCTATTTTCGTCTCCGCTTCCTGAATATCCTGTTTGAACTCATTGTAAAATTCTCTTAGTAAATTAATCCACTTTACGTTGCCTTCCTCAACTTCGTCAAGCTTGCTCTCAAGCTGTGCGGTAAATTCCACATCAACTATATCGTTAAAATATGTTTTCATAATATCGGTTACTATTTTGCCCAATTCGGTTGGCACCAGATATTTTTTGTCTTTTACAACATAGCCGCGGGCTATTATTGTAGTTATTATCGGTGCATAAGTACTCGGTCTTCCTATTCCCTTTTCCTCGAGAGCCTTTACAAGCGTCGCCTCTGTATATCTTTGCGGGGGCTGTGTAAAGTGCTGCCTGGGCTCTATATTTTTCAGGTTAAGTTCTTCACCTTCAGCAAGCTCAGGAATGCTTGCCAGTTCTTCCTCCTGTTCATCGTCCCTACCTTCAATATATACCGTCATAAATCCCTGGAACTTAATTTTAGAACCGTTGGCCTTAAACAGGTAATTCCCCGCTACTATATCTGCACTTATTGTATCATAAACTGCAGGCGACATCTGACTGGCCACAAATCTCTCCCATATGAGTTTATACAATTTATACTGGTCACCGGTCAGGGATGATTTGATGGAATCAGGATCCAAACTTACATAAGTCGGCCTGATTGCCTCATGTGCATCCTGTGAAGTCGATTTATTTTTATACTCCTTGATCTCCTTGGGGGCATACTCCTCCCCGTATCTTTCTAAAATTAAATTCCTCGCCTCATCCCTGGCTTCGGATGAAATTCTTGTAGAATCGGTACGAATGTATGTTACAAGACCAACCGGGCCCTTTCCCTTTATGTCTATTCCTTCATAAAGCTGTTGTGCAATCATCATTGTCTTTTTTGTAGGAAAACCCAGTTTTCTTGATGCTTCCTGCTGTAATGTACTGGTTATAAACGGCGGGGCAGGATTTCTTTTCTTTTCACCTTTTTTTACTTTAACTACTTTAAATTTTTTCCCTTCAATATTGCTCAGGATATCCTGCACCTGTTCTTCATTTTTCAGTTCTATTTTTCTTTCCAAATCACCAAAAAACTTGGCTTCAAAGGTAGAGCGCTTATTTTGCTGGGAAAGCTTGGCGGTTATGCTCCAGTATTCTTCCGGTACAAAGTTTTCTATTTCTTCCTCCCTGTCACATATAATTCGTGTAGCAACTGACTGTACCCTACCTGCGCTTAATCCTTTTTTTACTTTTTTCCACAAGAGTGGGCTTATTTTATAACCAACAATCCTGTCCAGTATTCTTCTTGCCTGCTGCGCATCAACCAAATCCATATCTATCTGCCTTGGAGATTTCAATGAATTCAGAACTGCATTCTTTGTGATTTCATTAAATGTAATTCTGCATTTTTCATCCTTATCAATTTTCAAGAGATGTGCCAGATGCCATGAAATGGCTTCACCCTCTCTGTCAGGGTCGGTAGCAAGATATATCTTTTTCGCATTTTTTGCTTCTTTTTTTAGCTTGCTTATAATCTCTCCCTTTCCTCTTATAGTTATATATTTAGGTTCAAAATTATTTTCTATATCAACCCCCATTTCACTTTTAGGAAGGTCTCTTACATGCCCTACCGAAGCAAATACTTTGAAATCCTTTCCGAGAAATCTTCCAATAGTGTTGGCTTTTGCAGGTGATTCCACTATTATTAAATTATCAGCCATTCCGGTCCTCCAATCTCTGAGTTGTTATGTACATATGAACCATTTCTTATATTATTATTTTTTTATATTATTATTCACACCTCTTTCGCTTATGATTTTAAATTCTGCAATATTAAATGTCAACGTTTATCTACTTTCGCAAGCGGAACATTTTCCCAGGAAGCTGCTCAATCAAGCCCTTCATCTCCAGCATGGAAAGGTTTGAACTGACATTCCGGATGCTCAGGCCGCTTTTTTCTGAAATAATATCAATGTGAAGAGGGCATTTTGACAAACAATTGATTATTTTAACCTCTTCTTCTGTAAAAATGGGGTAAACATTGTTGTCACAAATACCCTTCCTGGGGGAAATTTCTTTTCTGCCGGAAGCTTCATCTTTAAAGGAAATCTTATCCTTAAGTGAAGTTTCTTCTTCAGGGCAGGTTTCCTCATTCATTGAACCAACCCCGACCAATTCTTCAATAATATCATTTACATCAGTTACAATTTTTGCCCCTTCCTTTATCAACCTGTTTGTCCCTTTGCTGTAATGGCTGTTAACGTTTCCCGGAACGGCAAAAACTTCCCTTCCCTGCTCAAGTGCAAACTCTGCAGTTATAAGTGCACCGCTTTTTTCACCTGCCTCAACAACGGTGACTCCCATTGAAAGTCCGCTTATTATTCTGTTTCTTGCCGGAAAATTTCCCCTCAGAGGAGGTGTGCCGGGCGCATACTCAGACACTACCGCCCCTGAATTAATGATCCTTTCCATAAGCTCCCGGTTGCATGGGGGATAAGCTATATCCGGGCCGCAACCAAGCACGGCAATTGTCCTTCCGCCGGCTTTTAATGCTCCTTCATGGGCATATGAATCTATTCCTCTTGCCAAGCCGCTTACAACTGTAATGCCCCTTCTGGCAACTTCCCATGCCAGTTGTCTCGCAACAGTATTGCCGTAGTCAGTGGCATTTCTTGACCCAACAAAAGCTATAGCTTTTTCATCAGGGCTAAGAGTCCCTCTTACATAAATAACCATCGGAGGATCATATATATTTTTCAGAAGTACGGGATACGATTCGTCTATTATTCTTATTACTTTTATATTGTATTTGTGGATTGTTTCCATGTGCTTTTGGGCTAAAACTTTTAGCGGGTAGCTTACAATTTGTTCTATCATTTCCCGGGACAAAAAATGGACTTTCTCAAGCTCCTTCCTCTTTGCATGCCATAAATTTCGAGGGCTTCCAAACAGGTCAATCAACTGCTCACTCCTTTTTGAACCTATTCCCGGCAATGTACTTAACCATATCCAATATTTTAAGTCTTCCGCCGTATTAAAATCTTCAGTCATACAAATCCTCCTGTATAAAACAAGCTACCAGTATCTTTTCCAACTACTGGCGAAGCGTCTGTCCAAACTTCTGTACTGGATTGCTTCTGCAAGATGAATTGGCTTTATATCTTCGCTTTCATCCATATCCGCAATTGTCCTGGCAACCTTAAGTATTCTATGGTGCGCCCTTGCGCTTAAGCCCATTTTTTCGTATGCATTTTTTAATAATGCACTACCCTTATCATCAATCCTGCAATACCGGTCTATCATTGCAGGCTGAAGCTGGCTATTCGAGTAAATATTTAATCCCTTGTACCTTTCAAGCTGTATCTTTCTTGCTCTGTTCACCCTTTCTCTTATGGACTCAGACTTTTCCTCATCCTTTACATTACTAAGTTCTTCATATTTTACGGAAGCAACTTCTATATGTATGTCTATCCTGTCAAGAAGAGGTCCTGACAACTTTCCCAGATACTGCTGTATCTCTTTTGGAGTACAAGTACACACTTTGCCCTCGTCAAATAAATTGCCGCATTTACATGGATTGGCTGCACACACGAGCATCACCTGTGCCGGATACGTAAAACTCGCATTCAGCCTTGATATTGTTACCATCCCATCTTCAAGGGGCTGACGTAAAACCTCAAGGACTTCCTTGCCAAACTCAGGTATCTCGTCTAGAAAAAGAACGCCGTAATGCGCCAGGCTTACCTCACCAGGCCTTGGATTCCTTCCACCGCCAACAAGGCTTGTAGCCGAAATTGTATGATGAGGACTTCGGAAAGGCCTGCATGTTATCAATGGTGTATTTGGTGGTAAAAGACCTGCAATGCTGTGTATCTTCGTAACTTCCAGGGCTTCCTCCAGACTAAGTTCAGGAAGTATTGTCGGAAGTCTTCGCGCGAGCATGGTCTTTCCTGATCCCGGTGACCCGATTAAAATACAGTTATGGCTCCCAGAAGCTGCAATCTCAAGCGCTCTTTTTACGTTTCTCTGCCCCTTTACATCAGCAAAATCAACATTATATGCCTTGTTTCCGCTAAAAATTGAACTGATGTCCGTAAAACGTGCCTGAAGCTCTATTTCTCCGTTCAGGTGCTGCACAACTTCCTGAAGGTTTTTTGCAGGCAATACGGAAATTCCCTTTACAATTGCTGCCTCATCAGCATTTTCATGGCTGATAATCAGATATTCAATACCATTTTCCAATGCGCACATTGCCATCGGAAGCACACCCCTTACAGGTTTTACTTCACCGTCAAGAGACAGCTCACCTATAAACATATATCTGTCAAGCATTGTATTATATATCTGATTTGTAGCAGCCATAATGCCCACAGCAATCGCAAGATCGAAAGAAGACCCTTCCTTTCGTAAGTTTGCAGGCGCAAGGTTTATTGTTATCCTTTTCGTTGGAAAATCAAGGCCGGAATTGCGAATTGCCGCCCTTACCCGTTCTTTTGATTCTTTTACCGCTGCATCTCCCAGCCCTACAATCTCAAAAGCAGGTATCCCGTTGCTGATGTCCGTTTCCACTTCTACAACATATCCGTTAATCCCCAATAATCCACAGCTTTTAACTTTTGACAGCATTAGCCAGACCTCACCTTGATAAACATTAATTTACATATTGGTTATTACTTACACTATTATACAAAATTTTACATATTTGTTCAATATACTTCTTCACAGTTTATCTGCATATGGTTTGTCGCAAAATGTGTATTGTGCATGGTTTTCCTGTCGACTTCGGCTCGCTGGTCAAAAGGCAAAAAAAGAAGCCTGTTCAGGCTTCTTTTAAACAAATATGGGTATTTATATTATCATTATCAAATTTTGAGTATCTGAGTATCAATGTTTTTATTACTCATGCCATGTATTTATATTTTATATTCATGTTTTATGAGGAACAAC
>JAMOAC010000234.1 GCA_023621975.1 Bacillota bacterium
CGTATCAAAAGGCGTTATACCGGTGAAAAAGATTGCTTCGGATGTTTACGATTTTAAGGATATACAGAAGGCTATGGAACATGCAATCAAACACAAAAACGAGGTTATTAAGTGCCTTGTACGAATTAGCCCTGATGCAGAGTAGCCGAAAAAGAGAGCAGTAGGAAAGGAGAAATATGTTATGAGAAGTCTTGTTGCAGGTGTTGACTTCGGCAGTGACTCTGTTCGTGCCATGGTAGTTGATGTCATGACGGGTGAAAGGCTTGCAAAAGCTGTTTCGTACTATCCCAGGTGGCAGAAAAAACTGTATTGCGATGCCGCAAAAAGCCAGTTTCGCCAGCACCCCCTGGATTATATAGAAAGCTTTACAGAATGTATCAAGTCGGTAATGGAACAAATCGGACCGGACAGGAAAAATGACCTGCGCAGTATCGCCATAGACACAACAGGCTCAACACCATGCCCTGTAGACCGGAACGGCACACCACTTGCACTGCTGGATGAGTTTAAGGATAATCCGAATGCCATGTTCTACCTCTGGAAGGACCATACTGCAGTTGAAGAAGCAAAAGAAATAAATGAGGTATTCTCAACTGCTGAAATTGATTATACCATGTATCAGGGTATCTATTCTTCCGAGTGGTATTGGGCCAAAATATTGCATGGAATCAGAACGGATGAAAGAGTAAGACAGGCGGCCTGGAGCTGGGTAGAGCATTGTGATTGGTTTCCTTCAATGCTTATCGGCAAGACCGATCCTTTAAATATGTACAGAGGTTCATGTGCTGCTGGCCATAAAGCCCTGTGGCACAGCCATTTCGGAGGGCTTCCCTCCAAGAGCACCCTGGCAAAGCTCGACCCTTATCTTGCACTTATAGCCGAACGCTATCAAAGTAAGCCGAAACCGGCGGGCACATGCCTTGGAACTATAACAAGGGAGTGGGCTGAGAAACTTGGGGTACCTGAAGATACTGTTATAGGAGGAGGCTCTTTCGACGCCCATGCAGGAGCAGTAGGAGCAGGCATCAGCCCCGGAACCATGGTGAAAGTAGTTGGGACATCTACAGTGGACATGCTCATTGAAAAGGCTGAAAAACTTGAAGGCAAATACCTCAGAGCTTACTGCGGACTGGCTGAGGATTCAATTGTGCCGGGATATGTCGGCATAGAGGCTGGACAGGCAGCATTCGGAGATGTGTATGCGTGGTTTTCATCACTGCTGTTATGGCCTGTGCATGAGATGCTTCCAGGATGTCATGAAATTGATGAGCAAACGAGGGAAAAAATAATTGAAGATATGAGCAAAAGGATAATCAGAGAAATCGAGCAGAAAGCAATGGCACTGGCAGATGATACGGACATTGTGGCACTGGATTGGTTTAACGGGCGCAGGTATCCGCACCTTAATGAAAATGTAAAAGCTGCCATATCCGGGCTTAATCTTGGGAGCACAGCGCCTGAAATTTACAGGGCACTGGTTGAAGCTACGGTATTCGGATCAAGGCGGGTATTTGACAGTTTCATTCAAAACGGCATAAACATTGAACGGCTGATTATGGTTGGAGGAATTGCAAAGAAATCGCCCTACGTAATGCAGATGATGGCAGATGTATTGCAGCGGCCGGTGATGGTATCTACTGAAGACCAGGTTCCAACCCTTGGAGCGGCAATATATGCAGCTGTTGCAGCGGGATTTTACCCAGATGTTCCATCTGCCCAGAAAGCGCTGTGTGAGCCATATAGAGCAAACTATTTCCCCAATAAGGAAAAGTCGGAAAGGTATAATGAAAAATATATGCGATACCTTTCATTGGGGAATTATGTAGAATCAACGACTTAAATTGGTGGAAGCCAAGGGCAGAGCCAAGGGGACGGTTCTTCTGGTCACAGTTGCAAACTGTGACCAGAAGAACTGTCCCCTTGGTATGCTGGCACTAATTATTTAAACGGGTTTTCCGTGGGATAAGGAAGTGAAGCAGGCTGATTATATGATATCTTTGGTACACCCAGCATTGTGAAAATATCGAAAAGCGTTTTGCCTATATGGCCGAATGCAACCGCCCCATGATGAGGATAACGGTCTTCGATAAGCACATGGCGATAGAAACGCTCCATTTCTTTTATGGCGAAAATACCAATGCCACCAAATGAACGTGTTGCCACGGGCAAAATCTCACCTTGGGCAATATACGCTTTCAAACCGCCCTCGCTTGTCCCCTGAAGTCGGAAGAATGTAATCTTTCCAGGCTTCAAATCACCTTCAAGCGTACCTCTGGTTATATTAGGAGGACAATCAGGTTCAAGGCACCTCTTCATGATTAGCTGATACCTTATCTCAGGATTCCTCAGGTAGCATACCGGCGTGTTTCCGCAGTGGAAACCCATGAATGTTTCCCGGAGCCTGTAATCAAATTTTCCTGAGATATCTGATTCATACAAGTCTGCGGGAACTGAGTTGTTGACATCCAGAAGTGTAACGGGAGAACCGCTTGCGCAGATACCTATATACTCAGAGAGTGCACCGTAAATATCTGTTTCACACGCTACGGGAATACCTTTTGAACAAAGCCTGGAGTTAACATAGCACGGTACAAATCCAAATTCCGTCTGAAATGCAGGCCAGCACTTATTTGCAAAGGCAATATACTTCCGTGATCCCTTATTTTCTTCCATCCAGTCAAGAAGGGTAAGTTCAAACTGAGCCAACCGGGGAAGAATGTCAGGCATTTTGTTGCCTTCTCCCAATTCCGATGCCATTTCAGCAACTACTTCGGGAATTCGTGGGTCATCCTTGTGTTTGCTAAAAGATACTAATAGGTCAAGCTCTGAATTTTCCTGTATTTCAACACCAAGATTGAAAAGCTGCTTTATTGGTGCGTTACATGCAAGAAAATCCTGAGGGCGCGGGCCGAAAGTAATAATTTTCAGATTGGAAAGGCCTAATAACGTCCTCGCAACGGGTATGAACTCAGCTATCATCCTGGCAATATCTTCGCGACCTCCGACCGGAAATTCAGGGATAAATGCTTTTATGTTTCTAAGTCCAAGATTATATGAACAGTTAAGCATTCCACAGTAGGCATCGCCCCTGCCGTCAACAAGATTATCTCCCGATTCTTCGGCAGCTGCTACATACATTACAGGGCCGTTGAAGTACTTGGCGATTATCGTTTCTGAAGTTTCAGGACCGAAATTGCCAAGGAAAACCACCAGGGAGTTTACACCGTTGTTAACAACGTCTTCAACTGATTTCATTGCATCTGCTTCATTTTCTACGGTTATCGGGCAGTCGTAAATATCCACCCCAATTTTTGAACACGCAGAGACTACTGCACGGCGTCGCGATTCCGATAAGGATACCGGGAAGCAGTCGCGGCTCACAGAAATAATTCCCAGTTTTACGTTTGGTATGTTTTTCATAGCAAAACCTCCTTAAATAATACTTAGTCAATTTATATACCTGGCTCTGCATTCGGCTATTTTATATACTTAACACCCTGCATTCAGGCCCTTTATATACATGGCTCTTTGTTCAGCCATTATATACTTAACTTTTCATTCAGCCACTTTATAATACTTAACACTGCATTCAAATATTTTATATACTTAACTCTGCCCTTTTGATAATATGGTCCTGGTATTCCTTGCTCAACTCTGTAAAATAACCACTCCAGCCCCATACCCTGACAATCAGGTTCCGGTGCTTTTCAGGATTTTTCTGGGCATCAATCAGAATATCACGGTTTACCGAGTTTAGCTGTAACTGGTTGCCCCCCAAATCCATAAAGGATTTTACCAGCAATGCAACTTTGGAAACAGCTTCAGGAGTACGGAAAACGGTATCATGCAGTTCAAGGGTAAGCGGTCCTCCGTTAATCACTTTTTTCAAATCAGGTTTGGCAAATGATTTTATGATTGAAACAGGCCCGTTTAAACGGGCAAACATGCTTGGTGAATAGTTTGCCGGAAACTCTTCGCCGTGGTTTCTTCCGTCGGGTGTAGCAGGCATGTCCTTTGAATGCCAGATATAATACATTGCCGAACCATTTTTTTTATTTTGCAGGGATTGTGCAAATGCGTCCAAAAGCGAAACAGCAATGTTGTCTGCAAATTCATCATCGTTTCCAAACTTAGGGGCATTATATCTTAGCTTGTTACGAAGGTCTTCAAAGCCTTTAAAATTGTTTTTTAGTGCTGCAACAAGTGTCTCAGGCTTAATTTCACCCTTTTCAAAAACGTATTTTTTTATTGCAGCAAGTGAGTCTACTGCAGTAGAAATGCCAGTTCCATGTACCCCGTAATTGTTATAACGGTTTCCATGTGAAATATCTTTTGCATTTTCCACACAGCCTTCCATCATGAGCGATAAAAAGGGAGCGGGGAAGATATAGATATTTTTTGTATTATTGCATATTTCGTCAGCCTGGCTATTAATATTTTCCTTTACAAAAGCAAAAAATTCATCAAAACTTTTACAACTCTTAAGCTTATCAAAAGTTGAATCCTCAACTGCCTTAACAAATGACAAGGCATCTATATTTGGAATATCCATTCCCCTTCCGGGTATGATAAATTCCCAGCAGGCAGCAACAACATAATTATATGCATCATTTTTATCATATCCCAGATTAATTAACCCGTCAATTACAACATCATCATTTGAATACTGTGGAAAGCCAAGCCCCTGCTTCGTAAGCTGAGTACCAAGAATATACCGTTCAATGGGCGTGTTTTTGCTTACACGCAAATTTATTTTAGGATCTATCAGCTTTAATTCGAGGCTGGCTTTAAGACAAATTTCCGAAAGTATGTTAAAACTGTCCGACCCGTCCTCGTTCAGTCCACCCAGAACCAGGCTCTGACCGTTGTCGCCCTGCTGCATTCCGGGATAGAGGTCGCTGTCCCGATTAAGGGATAAGAAGAATTCTTCCACCAGTTCAAGCGCACTGTCATAATCCAGCAGCCCTTTTTCCATGTCATTCTTAAGGTATTTGAACATATATTGATCAAAGCGTCCAAGGGTATTGTGGTAATTGTTGCCGCACCACATTGTAAAATGAAGCAACCGTAGCATTTGCAAGGCCTGGAGAAAATTGGCGGGAGGATTTGCAGGGATATTGCTGAAACTTTCAGCAACAATCCTGTTTCCTACCTTCTCTGCCTCTTTCCGATACCTGCCGGCAAGAGCTTCGACCGAGTCAAGAATGGAGAGAAGCTGCCTGAGGTAGTGAACAGATGAAATGTCTCCGCATTTTTCAAATTTTCCGATAACCCCTGCGATTTCCCTGCGTTTTTTATCAAAACCTGCATCCAGCAGCAGGGAGTAGTTGACATTTATGTTACACACTTCGCCTCTTTCGTGAATACGATGAGCTGCCTTTATTGCATTCAGTTCATCTTCCGTAAAAATTTCAGGCGGCTTTGGAATTGTACGCATTAATGCTATTTTCTCATCTTTCAATACAACGGGTACTTCGTTGTCAAGCATGTATTTCAGGCGAATAACCGCCCTGTCAACGTCAGGCGTATTGTTGCGGCTAAATTCTGAGGCCAGGACCATGGGGTCAGGGGCTTTTTGCCTGTAAGAATGGTGTTTTTTTTCATCAATAAAAAATCTTCGCAAATTACTTATCCTCTCCGTCATAAAATTACACTCCTTATGCCGTATTGTGAGAAAATATCCTGAGATATGAAAACCGGACGATTTACATCGAACATGGGGTTATATTCCCTGCCAATCATTTCATACTTTGCCCCTGCGGTTTTATGATATGGAAGGAGCTCGACCCTTTCAAGCATCGGCGCATCTTTTATCAGCTCAGCCACAGCGCAGAAATCGGATTCACTGTCATTAACCCCCGGTATAACGGGTATGCGCACGGCAAATTTTATATTTCCTCTGCATAGATATGCAAGATTTTCAAGGATTTTTGCATTGTCAACACCTGTATATTTAATATGAAGGCCGCTGTCCACCAGTTTAACATCCATCATTACATAATCCGTCAGGCGCACTACCGACTTGAATGTTTCACTGTCAGCATAGCCTGATGTTTCAATTGCTTTATGAATGCCATTAAGAAGCGAAAGTGTTTCCAACAAAAATTCCGGCTGCATTAAAGGCTCACCTCCGGAGAAAGTTACACCGCCCCCGTATGAAGCATAATAATTACTTTTTTCCCGTATATATCCGGCAAGATTTTCCGCCGTTACATATTCACCGCATATTTTGCGAAGGTTGAGCGGGCATTGGGGAATACATTTTCCGCATGTGATGCACTTGTCATTATCACATACATTTTTGCAGCGTCCGCAGGCAAGGCAGGATGCCTTGCTTACCATTAGTTCCGGGCACATTTTCTGCCCCTCGGGATTGTGACACCAGCTGCACCGGAGAGGACAGCCCTTGAGAAATACCGTTTGCCTGATACCCGGGCCGTCATATATGGCAAATTCTTTTATATCAAAAATTATCCCTGTACTCATTGTTTCTGACCTGCTGTTACTGAAAATTTATGATATTTGCAGCACAAATATTTTAATGAAAAACGTAGAAGAAATCGCGAATTAAAAAGTTTATATAAAAAACTTTTTGCTTACAAATAGATAGTATCATTAAAATAAGTCAAAGGCAATAGAATTAATTCAATTAAGTGAAATTTTTATCCTTTGACACGTCAAGGCCACAATACAACCGGGCAGGTGAACGCACAGAATGTAATCCCAAACGGAAAGTACCCATTTCAGGTCAATGAGCTGCACGCAATAATCTGTGGTACATGTATTATGGCACTGATAAAAATTCTTGACAAATGTACTTTTATAGAATATTATAAAAATAAAGGTTGAAAATGTTTACGCAATTAACTTTTATAAATAAATAAAATTTTTATCTGCAATACAATGTAATTCTTATTTATAAGTTGTAATTGTAATATTAAGTTTTTTGATTTTTTTACTTTTTCATTATTCAAATGCAAGAAAGCGGTGAAGTGCTTTGAAACTTGGCGGGAACTCGGAAGATATGCGGAAGGAAAACAGGTGTTCCGTTCTTTCGATATTGTTGAAGTATGATAAAATTTCCCGTGCGGACCTTGTAAGGCAGACAGGTCTGAATAAAGCCACCATAACAAATATCATCAATGACTTTTCCAAATACGGCATTGTTAAGGATGCAGGTCCTGTAATAGCAAGCAACGGCAGAAGAACTGCAGGAATAAGTCTTGATATGAGAGATGTTGTTACACTGGTTATCCGTATAAACAGGTACAACATCAGTTTTGCCTTTTGCAATGTTCATGGTGAGATTACGAATTTCCGTGATGAAATGTTTGAAAATGATGACAGTATAGAAAGTGTACTGGAAATACTCAGGCGCAACACCAAGTACCTGCTTGATAACAGGGGAGATAAGAAGGTACTGGGGATATCCATTGGTATCCTGGGATGGCTGTTCAGGCATGACGGCCATATAATTGCGAAAACAGATGGATTCCCGGAATTGAGCAAGGTGGACATAAAAGAAGAAATGGAAAAGATGTTCCCGGGATACGATATAATTCTTGAGCACGATGCAAAGTTAAGCGCTCTTGCAGAGTGGAAAGAGTACACAAAGAACTCCAATACTACCAAGGGTACCATGCTGAACATCATCGGAGGCATAGGCTTTGGCGGAGGTATCATAATAGACGGAGAATTGTTTCACGGCAGCAACGGAGTAGCCGGAGAAGTAGGACATATGGGCATAAACTTTAATGCTGTAAATTACAGCCCCAATAGCAACAGCACTTATAGGGGGACATATGAACAATATGCATCACCCCGCGCACTGCAAAATGATATAGTGGACCACTTAATGGACTTTCCTGATACCAAACTGAATGACCGTTCCACTCTGAAAGACATTTATGAGGCATATGAGCAGAATGACCCGCTGGCAGTGTGGGCGATAAACAGGAGTGCGCGTTTGATGGCATATGGACTGACAGGTCTTATTTTTATACTTAATCCTAATGTAATAGTGCTGGGAGATAAGATCATTCACAGCGAAAGGTTTATGGCAAAGCTTAAACACTATCTGAGGGAATATCTTCCGGCTGAACTTTATGACAATCTTGAACTGAGAATGTCAACTTTCAACGAAAAGGGAGTTCTTATCGGAGCAGCTGTAGCCATGACAAATTACTATCTGAAATCCCATAAAATGATAGATTTTATAGAAGCGAATTTTAATTGATGATATTGAGAATTATATAATTGTAATAAAACCATCCATAATTATATGTTATACATAATTATTTGTTACATATAATTACACGTCGGTATCGGTTTTGTTTCAATATGTAATATAATGGAATATTTAACAAAATTAAACACAATAAATTTATAATAAAAGGAGTGTTTAGCCATGAGTATTCTGGATTATTTTAAGCTCACCGGGAAAAAGGCAGTGGTTACCGGTGGAGCCCGGGGAATTGGAAATGCTACGGCAGTTGCGCTTGCAGAAGCGGGAGCGGATGTTGCAGTACTTGACATACTGGATGCAAGTGAAACTGTTAAGCAGATAAAAGAACTGGGAAGGGATTCATTTTCAATTAAAGTAGACCTGACTATAGAGAAAGAAGTTGACAATGCTTTTGCAGAAATTAAAAAAAGATTCGGGCGTATTGATATAGTGCATAATAATGCCGGTATTGCTCATTGTGTCAAGTGTGAAGATATGACATTTGAAGAATGGCGCAAGGTAATTGCCATTGACTTGGATGCGGTATTTCTTGTAGCAAGGGCTGCAGGCAGAATCATGATAGCTGACGGAACCGGTGGCTCAATTATCAATACGGCTTCCATGTCCGGTATTATTGTCAACTACCCCC
>JAMOAC010000460.1 GCA_023621975.1 Bacillota bacterium
AGGTGCACTGGGGTACATGGAAAATAACGCTCCGAGAATGGTTTCCACTCCCTGGTTCGACCATCAGATTCCCTTTGAAGAAGCTGCGGAAATCGGAACCAAGAAAGTTATCACGGAACATTCCACCATTGGGCTTTTGGTTACTACGGACGGAAGCATTACAGAGATTGAAAGGGAAGAATACATAGAGGCTGAGGAAAGGGTTGTTGAGGAATTAAAAAGCATAAATAAGCCGTTTATTATCATTCTGAATTCCGTAAGGCCGTATGATCCCGAAACGGAAAAATTGAGAGATGAACTGGAAGAGAAATACAAGGTTCCTGTTGTCAATGTGAACTGCGCCCAAATGCGAATTGAGGATATAAATACCATTATGGAACGAGTGCTCCTGGAATTCCCGATATGCGAAATTGGCATTAACATGCCCAGGTGGGTTGAGACTCTGGAGGAAGACCACTGGCTGAAGGTTGACATGATCGATGCCATAAAGGAAGCTTTCAAGGGTATCACAAAAATCAGGGAAGCAAAAAGCTGTGTAGAGAAATTCTATGATTATGAATTCATCACCAAGGCCGGCATAAACAGGATTAACCTCGGAGAAGGGAACATGCTGGTGGATATTAATATCAGGGAAGGCCTGTTCTATGAAATACTCAGCAAGGCAACCGGGCTGAATATAGAAGGTGAACATCAGTTGTTGAGCCTTTTGAAGGATCTGGCAAGAATTAAGAAGGAATACGAGAGAGTGGAATATGCACTGCATGAAGTAAGAGTAAAGGGATATGGCATCGTTACGCCTACAATAGATGAATTGACGCTGGATGAGCCCGAAATAATCAAGCAGGGGAACAAGTTCGGCGTAAGGCTGAGGGCAAGTGCCCCATCAATTCACATGATTCGCGCGGATATAGAAACCGAAATAGCTCCTCTTGTAGGAACGGAAAAGCAGTCAGAAGAGCTTGTGAATTATCTTCTGAGAGAATTTGAAGGAGAGCCGGGAAGGATATGGGAATCCAACATGTTCGGAAAGTCTCTGCATGAACTCGTAAGTGAAGGGCTGCAGAATAAATTGTTCAGAATGCCGGAGGATGCACAGCTTAAGCAAACAATGATAAAGTAAGTATATAGAGAAACTGGGTGAAACCAAATAAAACCAAATATAACTAAATGCAGGCGTCTGACCATATCGTGTGCTCTGTATTGATATGTCAAAAAGGGTTATTAACCAAATTACAAAACCTTTCCCAGGGGAAAGGTTTTTCTTTATTTACAAAAATTTTTATTTATTTATAATATAATTTGTACTACAGGAGACAAAACTGGAAGAAAATAAAATAGAAAATCATGTATGCTGAAGGTGGTGCATGACAAGGAGGGTGAAGCAGCTTATGGACAGTTACGAAAGCTATAAATTCTGGCTTGAAAGCGATTATTTTGATGAAGAGACCAAAAAAGAACTAAGGGATATTGAAAGTGATAAAAAGGAAATAGAAGAAAGATTCTACAAGGACCTTAAATTCGGAACCGGCGGCCTCAGGGGAATTATAGGAGCCGGTACTAACCGCATAAACAAGTACGTTGTACGAAAAGCCTCGCAGGGTCTGGCAAACCATATTGCCAAAAAGGGCCAGGACTACAAGCAAAGAGGCATTGTTATTGCGTATGACTCGCGCCACAAGTCCTATGAATTTGCCCTTGAGTCTGCAAAAGTGTTTGCAGGCAATGGAATAAAGGCGTATCTTTTTGACGAATTGAGGCCGACACCCGAACTTTCCTTTGCCGTGAGGTTTTTGAATGCAGCGGCCGGAGTAGTGATAACTGCCAGCCATAACCCAAAGGAGTACAACGGGTACAAGGTTTACGGGGAGGATGGCGCACAGCTTGCAGTTAAAGGCACCGATGCAGTTTACGAAGAAATAAGCAAGATAAACGATATAACAAAAGTTAACCTGATGGATGAGGAAACGGCATTGAAAAACGGCCTTATTAAGATTGTAGGCAGTGAAATAGACGATGAATACATTAGAAGCCTTAAATCGCTTGTAATAAATGAAGATTTGATAAAACAGGTGTCGGATACATTTAAAATAGTATATACTCCTCTTCACGGCACGGGCAACAAACCTGTGAGAAGGATATTGAAAGAAATAGGGTTAAAAAACGTAATTGTGGTAAAAGAACAGGAGCTTCCGGACCCCGATTTTTCTACTGTCAGGTATCCCAATCCTGAGGATAAAAGTGCTTTTTCGCTGGCGATAGATCTGGCAAAAAAACATGACGTCGACATGATTATCGGAACCGACCCTGATTGTGACAGGGTGGGTGTGGTAGTGAGAAATGCCGAAGGTGAATATGTAACATTAACGGGCAATCAAACAGGCTGCCTGTTAATGGAGTATATTCTTTCCCAGAAGAAGAAAAGAGGGGAATTGCCTGATAACGGCTTTGTAGTTACAACCATAGTTTCTACAGACCTTGCGAAAGCAATTGCACGTGAATATAATGTGGAGCTTGTTGAAGTTCTTACCGGATTCAAGTTCATAGGCGAGAAGATAAAGGAAATGGATGAATTCGGTGACAAGAAGTTTCTTTTCGGGTTTGAAGAAAGCTACGGATATCTTGCGGGAACATATTCCAGGGATAAAGACGGTGTTGTGGCATCCATGTTAATTGCCGAAATGGCTGCGTACTACAAGACAAGAGGCATGTCCCTGTATGAAGGACTCCAGGAGCTTTTTGCAAAGTATGGTTATTACAGGGAAGATGTTACGTCATTTACCGTTGAAGGGAAAGAGGGTCTTGAAAAAATAGCCTATACAATGCAGGAGTTG
>JAMOAC010000428.1 GCA_023621975.1 Bacillota bacterium
TTAACACTCTTTCTTCAGATGAAATCAAAAAAGAAATGCAGCAGGCCGTATCCAGGAAAAGAAGCTATTTTAACTTTGTTCATCGACTGGCCGGCGGAGAAGAAAGAGAAGTGGAAGTATATAGTTTTCCTGTGACAATAAAAGAGAAGGTGTATTTGTTTTCCATCATAAATGACATATCAGACAAGCTGTACAGGGAATTGATGTTTAATACGCTGTTCCTTAACTTGCCTTACGCCGTTGTTATTTTGGACAGGGAACAGAGGATTGTAAATGTCAGCAAAGATTTCACCCGTATTTTTCAGTACGAACTTGAAGAAGCAAGGTTGAAATACATCAATGAGCTGGTGGCATTACCTGAAAACAAGTCTCAAATAGACCAAAACATTCAGCTGATTTACCGGGGAGAAATTATCAAGCAGGAAGGCATAAGAAGGAGGAAAGACGGTAAGCTGATTTATGTGGAAATAATAGGATATCCTGTAATGAACCGCCAGTCCATAATCGGGGCGTATGTAATATACAACGATATTTCGGAAAAAAAGGCTTATGAAGAGCAGTTGGTGCTGTTTAAAAAAATACTGGAGAATAACTCGGAAGGTGTAGTAATTACCGATACTGCCGGGAAAATTGAATGGGTAAATGCAGCCTTTGAGAAAATAACAGGGTATTCACTGGCAGAGGTGAAAGATCGCAATATGAATGTCCTGAAATCAGGAATGCAGGAGCGGAGCTTTTATGAAGATATGTGGAACCAGCTGATAAACAACGGAACATGGAGCGGCGAGATATGGAACAAAACCAGGAGCGGCGAACTATATTCCGAGTGGCTGACAATAAGCAGCATTAAGGACAACTTTGGCAAAACTGCTCATTATGTAGGAGTCTTTAAAGATCTGAGTGAAAAGAAAAAAATCGACAGGCGGATGGCCGAACTTCAGCAGAAAGATACCCTTACAGGCCTGTATAACAGGGACTTTTTCATTAAACTTGTAGATAATTACATTAACAACTGCAAGGAAGACGAGCAATTTTCAATCATTTTTATAGATATTGAAAACCTCAAGGAAATCAACAATTCCCTAGGCTACCATATCGGTGACAAGCTGCTGGTTGAACTGTCCGTAAGGTTGCAGCTTTTAATGAAAGACGTTCATATATTGTCAAGATACAGCGGAGATGAATTTGCGGTCCTTTACAGCGGGAAGGATATAAAATCTTTTGCAGAATTATTGCTTGAAAACATTAAAAATCCTTTCATGATAGAAAATACGGTATTAAACGTGTCGGCAAATATCGGGATCAGCAAGTTTCCCGATGACGGCAAAGATGCCGAAACACTGGTCAGATACGCGGAGACCGCCGTGTATAAAACAAAAGGACAGCTGGAAGAGAAAGTATCCTTTTATACCAGGGAGATGTCTGAAGAAATTGAGGAGAGATTTTACATAGCAAATCTGCTGGAAAGGGCAATAACTAACGGAGAGCTGCATATTCATTACCAGCCTATATTCAGTATTGAAAACCCGGCAAAAATTGTGGGCACAGAGGCGCTGCTCCGGTGGAACAATCCCGTTTTGGGACAGGTGGCGCCGGACAAATTTATTCCGGTGGCGGAAAAAACCGGGCATATAATATATATTGGGGAATGGGTACTGAAGGAAGTGTGCAAACAAGTTGAGTCATGGAGGCAGGCAGGGTATAGCATTTTACCAGTGGCAGTCAATGTTTCGGTAAAACAGCTGGAGCAGACTGGTTTTGCAGGTAGAGTCAGGGAAATTGTTGAAAAGCATAATGTAGAGCCGAATAACATAGAACTGGAAATAACGGAAAGTGTGTCTTCGGGAAATTTGACAGCTATTTTGAAAAACCTGAAGGAGCTGAAAAAGGAAGGATTTAAAATTTCCATGGATGATTTTGGAACGGGGTTTTCTTCCCTTGGACAGATAGACAGGTTTGAGCTGGACAAGTTGAAAATAGACAAGATTTTTATAGACGGTTTGTTAAGTATCTCGAAGAAGCAAAACCTGGTTAAGTCAATTATTGCAATGGCAAGAAGCCTGAATTTAACCGTAGTGGCAGAAGGAATTGAAACCATCGAGCAGTTATTACACCTGAAGGAATTTGGATGTCATTTGGGACAGGGGTATTTATTAAGCAAACCTTTGCCGGCAAAGGAAATCGAAATCCTGCTCGGCATGTACAATAACTGATAAAAAGGCATATACATAATATACACGGGAAAAATGCATAGAAAGCTGAACTGTCAAGTAAGGCAACAAAGAATGGCTGTGAAGTTAAGCAACATATTATTCAGGTGATATAATGATTGAGGTTAAAGGAAAATACAATACCGCCAAGGTGTTCACTGACAACCTGGAAAGTGAAGCAATGGCCCAAATCATGGAGCTGTGCAATCAGGAGTTTGTGAAAGACAGCATTATCAGGATTATGCCCGATGCCCATGCCGGCGCGGGCTGTACTATTGGTACCACAATGACAATATCCGATAAAATCGTACCCAATCTCGTTGGTGTAGACATAGGCTGCGGTATTGAAGTAATAAAACTAAAGCAGAAAGAGATTGACTTCGAAAAGCTGGACAAAGTTATTTATAATCATATTCCTTCAGGGTTTGATATTAGAAAAAAGGAACATAAATATACAGAGAACATAGATTTTAACGGTTTATTCTGTAAAAACCATGTCAATCTTGAAAGGGCAAGGTTGAGTATCGGTACTTTGGGAGGCGGAAACCATTTTATTGAAGTAAACAAGGACGGTGACGGGAATTTATACCTGGTTGTCCATTCCGGCAGCAGGCATTTGGGAAAGCAGGTTGCTGAATACTATCAGGAATTGGCTTATAAGGAACTTACGGACGTAAGCAGGATAAAGGATAAAATAATTGCCAGACTGAAAGCGGAAGGACGGGAAAATGAAATCCAGCATGAAATTCAGAAAGTCAGCCCTGTAAAAATCAGCAAGCAATTGGCTTATTTACAGGGGGAAAGTTATTACAACTACCTGCATGACATGAAAATAGTGCAACTGTATGCCGTATATAACCGCAAGGCAATCGTTGATGAAATAATGAACAGGATGGAATTTGAGGTGGAAGAACATTTTACAACAATACACAATTATATTGACTTGGAAAGTATGATTTTGAGGAAAGGCGCTATTTCTGCCCGTAAAGGGGAAAAGGTGTTAATACCGATAAACATGAGGGACGGAAGCCTTATCTGCATCGGCAAGGGCAATAAAGACTGGAATTATTCTGCACCTCATGGAGCAGGAAGGCTGATGAGCAGGCGAGAAGCTAAAAAAGTAATCAGCCTTGAAGAATTCAAAAAGACAATGGAAGGAATATATACCACCACCGTCAGCATGTCAACGCTGGACGAATGTGCCCTGGCATACAAGCCCATGGAAGAAATCATTGACAATATACAGGACACTGTGGTTATAATTGATATCATAAAACCGGTATATAATTTCAAGGCAAGCGAATGAAAATATGGGCAGTGACAATGTTTAATATGAGCAAATGCCTGATGTTGGCTTCTTTATTGTTTTTAGAGAATTTATCAAGGGGACAATAGGATAATGGGATTTTGGATTTACATGATGGTTATGAATTTATCGATTCCGTTGATAATGATTGTACTTGGCATGCGTTTTATCAAAAAGCCTCCCAGGAAAATTAATTACATTTATGGATACCGGACCTCTATGTCCATGAAAAATCAGGAAACCTGGGATTTTGCACACCGCTATTGCGGAAAACTTTGGCTGATACTGGGATGGTTTATGATTATCCTTTCTTTAATAGCCATGTTGTTTGTACTAGGAAAAGATAAAAATGTTGTAGGGACTTTTGGCTTAATTATATGCGGTATACAGCTTGTTTTCCTGTTTGGTTCGATATTTTTAACGGAGATAGCCCTGAGGAAAAATTTCGATAAACATGGAAACAGAAAAAGATAATAACAACATATGCCATTTCTAAGCTATTTCATTTCTAAGCTGTTTCATTTCTAAACGATTTAGCAGTCTGTCACAGCTGTCGTTTTCATTTTTCATTAGCCGTATTTACAGCCATATCAATAATATCATTATCCGATTGTTTGCACCTGTAAACCGAATTGTAATAGCAAGGTTGGCAGTCAGCATCATTCCAGATGCCGGGCTGGCATTCAGAATCACTTCAGACAAGCTGGATGAAATGTAAAAATATGCAAAAAAGTAGGTGCTTTTATGGACAATATTATATATAATAAAAAATACGGGCTGGCACAGTTTTTTTACCTGCCCTGTAAATTTGCATTGTAAGCAGGGCCGGGTTGGATTATGGAATAAAAAACTGAAAAGAATGGCATGAATACGGGAAGATCAGGGAGAGCAGCCATGGAAGATTTTATGGAAGATTATAATGCGGTAAAGGCTGATTTCAACGAGATATCGGAACTTAATGATCCGAAGTGGAATCATAATAATTGTTACTTTAACCAACTTATGAAACTTATACCGGACAATGCAGAAACCTGCCTTGATATCGGCTGTGGCAAAGGCGAGCTTTCATTCATGCTGTCCAAAAAGTGTGGAAAAGTAATCGCGGTTGACATTGCGGACAAGATGATAGAGAAGGCAAAAGCCTTACATCCTAATAAAAACATAGATTATATTTGCGGAAATATTCTCGATATGGAATTTGAAAACGACAGCCTTGATGTTATCATAACAACGGCGACGGCACATCATTTGCCTTTTGAGTGGCTTCTGTGCTTTGCAAAGGACAAGCTTAAAAAAGGCGGTAAACTTATCGTATTGGATCTTGTAAAGGCAAAATCGTTGACTGATTATATCATATGGGGGGTTGCCTTTTTCCCTAACGTAGTAATGAATTTAATAAAAAACGGCAGGCTTAAAAAAGACGATGAACACGCCAGGGAAGTCTGGGAAAGGCACGGCAGGCGTGATAAATATATGACGATGGATGAAATCAGGTCACTGGCTGACAAGCATATGCCGTCAGCAAAAGTAAAGCGAAAGCTTTTTTGGAGATATTTGCTGGTATGGCAAAAGTAATTTGGGAAAGAAAATTTGGACGGAGATGAAGTTACTATGGCGGTAGAAAACATTTTAAGCAAAATCAGCAGGGAATTGGAAGAGGTACCGGGTATCATAGGTGTTGTTTTGGGAGGATCCAGAGCACTGGGTACCCATCATGAAAGGTCCGACATAGATGTCGGGATATACTATGATGAAGCAGAGGGCTTTAATGTCGGAGAATTAAGCAGGATTGCCGCAAAACTGGATGATGAACACAGAGAAAACCTGGTTACGCAAATAGGCGGATGGGGACCCTGGGTAAATGCGGGTGGATGGCTTGTCATTCAGGGATATCATGTGGATTTCATACTGCGTGACATAAAAAGGGTAGCACAGGTTATTGATGATTGCCTGGCGGGGAAAGTAACCGCTCATTACCAGACCGGTCATCCCCATGCATATTTAAATGTAATGTATATGGGAGAAATTTCCGTTTGCAGGATAATTGCTGACCCGAAAGGTAAAATCTCGGAATTAAAATCCAGGACCAGGCCGTATCCTCAAAATTTAAAAGATGCAATAGTTCAGTTTTTTATGTTTGAGGCCTCCTTTTCATTAATGTTCGCCGAAGACAATGTCGATAAGGATGACATTTATTATGTATGCGGGCATTGTTTCAGGAGCATATCCTGCCTGAATCAGGTTTTGTTTGCATTGAATGAAGAATACTGCATTAATGAGAAGAAAGCCGTTAAAATGATTGATGGATTTAAGATAAAGCCCGTAGATTACAAAAACAGAATAGACGAGATAATTACATTGCTTTCCGCTGACAGGGACGCTGCAAAAAAAGGAGTAAACATGCTTAAGGGGCTTATTGATGAAACGAAAATGCTTGCTGAAAAGCAGTAAAACTTTAAAAACTTATAAAGAAGATATATACAAGCAGTGGGTTCAATATAACAAAGACAATTATTAAATAAATTACTGTGCAACGGGGGTACCTAAAATGGTGTATAAATACGGATATTTTAATGAAGACGGAACAGAATTTATTGTTACAAATCCCAGGACTCCGAGGGCTTTTGACAACTTCCTCTGGAATGACGCAGTGTTTTCAAATGTATCCCAGACAGGTACAGGGTGTTTTGATTATCAATATGACGGCAAGGAAGCAATCCAGCTGTTGACCGGAGTAGGAAGAATATGCGACTTTGATGTTTTTGGCCGGGACCATCTTATGAGCAGGCTCATTTATGTTCGCGACAATGAAACAGGAGAGTACTGGAATGTAAATTGGGAGCCGGTTAAAAAGGAATATGAGTGTTATGAATGCCGCCAGGGAATGGGGTATATGATTATTAACTCAAAAACATCCGGCATTTCTTCAAAATTCAGGATTTTTGTACCTGTTGGCAAAGACCCTGTTGAATTGTGGACATTAAACACGAAAAATGAATCGGGCAGGACAAGAAATTTGTCCATATTCGTGTATAACCAGTTCCAGTTCAAATTCAAGTGGGGATTTGACAGCTATGGAGACATGATATACAGAACTTCATGGTTTAACAGTGAATTTAATGCAGTAGTTGCCCAGAAGCACCCATATGTAAGGCCCCATGATTATCTTACAGGGTTTATTACTTCGGATGAGCCAATAGCTGCCTTTGACGGTACCCGTGATGCTTTTGTGGGTATATATAACACGCTGAGTGAACCGGAAGCGGTGATAAGGGGTTATTGCAGCAATACCCCCGGTTCTGCAGACGCTACAATAGGAGCAGTACAGTATAACCTTACCCTTAAACCGGGTGAAAGTAAAGAGATTTCCATTATACTGGGTGCTACCGATGAAGAAAGGAAAATTGATGTTTTCAGAAAGAAATATTTGAACAATTTCGAATACTATTTTAACCAGCTTAAGGAAGAGAAGAAATCTTTAAGCCGTAGAAACAGAATAACAACACCGGATGAGCATTTGAACCGGATTCTCAATAACTGGGTAAAACAGGCAGCACTTTATGGTGCGACCTGGTGCAGGTGGGGTTATAACGGATACAGGGATATTGTACAGCATGGTCTGGGCGTATCCGTACTTAAACCTGAAAGGACAAAAGAAATACTGCTTGAAGCTCTCAGATACCAATATAGCAGTGGGCTTGCCCTGCGGGGCTGGAATCCGATTGATGAGAAGCCTTATTCAGACAGTGCCGTCTGGTTGGTGTTTACTCTGACAGAATATATAAAGGAGACCGGTGATGCAGATATTCTTGATGAAGAGGTACCATATTATGACGGAGGCAGTGCCACTGTTTTTGAGCACATAAACCGGGCACTTGATTTCTTCGAAAACAATAAAGGTTCTCACGGGCTTATTTTAATCAAGTTTGGAGACTGGAATGATTCTTTGACAGGCGTTGGGAAAGAGGGCAGGGGTGAAAGCGTGTGGCTGAGCCAGGCCTATGCCCAGGCCCTGCTGCAAATGGCTGAACTTGCCAGATACATAAATGATGAAAACAGGTATAAGGATTATATGAAAAGGCGTGCTGACATAATAGATGCACTCAACAAAAATGCCTGGGACGGGGAATGGTATATCCGCTGTTTTGATGACAACGGGAGACCTATTGGTTCGAAGACAAACAAATACGCGAAAATATTCATGGAGCCTCAAAGCTGGGCACTTATATCAGGCGTAGCCGATGAACAACGCGCCAAAACACTGATAAAATCCTGTGATGATAAACTTATGACAGATGTGGGTTATCTTCTGCTTTCACCCTGCTTCAGGGAGATTGATGACAATATCGGCCGCATCAGCAGCATGGAGCCGGGCATAGCTGAAAACGGTACAGTATATACGCACCTGAATATCTGGATGATACTCGGACTTTTAAAGCATGGCATGGCGGACAAAGCTTATGAGCTGTTCAGGCGCATTACTCCCGGTTATGTCAGGGATGAAAATGACCTGAAACAAAAATGTCCTCCGTATATGTATGCTAACTGTTATTTTGGGCCTGACCACAAAAATAATGCTTTTCAAATGGAATTCACATGGATTACAGGCTCAGTTGCCTGGTTCAATAACGTTCTGTTAAAAAACATGCTTGGGGCAAAGGCCGGATATGAAGGCTTGGAGATAGATCCCTGCATACCCTCCCACTGGGAAGAATGCAGAGTTGATCGCTATTACAGGGGCTGCGTTTACAATATTACTATTTACAATCCGGATCATGTTGAAAAGGGGAATTTGGAAATAACCGTGGACGGCAAAAAGATCGAGGGCAACATTGTACCGGCTTTTTCAGACGGCGGGCAGCATAAGGTAGATGTAGTAATCAGGAAGACGGTGTGATTTATGAAAGGAAGGGCTTAGTTAAATGAAGTTCAATAAGAGATTCTTGATAGAAATATTAATTTTAATTGTACCAGTTGTTATAACGTTGCTGCTGACACCTTTTTTACCGGAAAAAGTTCCTATCCAATGGACTTTCAGGGGGACAGGTAAATTTGTTGCAAGCAGGTTTATTGACAGAAAATATACTTTTCTTTTAGGAATAATACCGTTTGTATTATATGAACTTATTAAATTCAAGTATAGAAGGAAATAGGGTTTTGATTACATTGATACTGGCAGGTACCAGTACGGAAAAATATAATTTTTGTTTCAAACGGAAGCGGTTTATTTGATGTTATTGCTCAGGAGAGTAAAAAATAATCAAATATTAGATTTTGTTTATATAC
>JAMOAC010000338.1 GCA_023621975.1 Bacillota bacterium
TTGGAGTAATCTAAAACAATGCTGATACTTGTACCTGCCTTAGGTATAAGCTTTGGAGGATAAGTATATATTTCACTGTCATCCTGAAAAGACAAGCTTATTATGTAAAATAACGGGAATATAATGGTTAGTAAAAATATTGAAGTTAGGACATATGCTACAATTTTAAACCTCTTATCCGAATCTCCTCTGTCCACTATTATCCCCCCTTATTCTGATTCCTGATTGTTAAGCCTTAGCTGAATATATGTAATTATTGAGATAATGAACATCAATGTCATTGCTGCAGCACTGCCCTGACCATAATCATAGTTCCTGGTATAATAATGGTATATAAATAAGGGGAGTGATCTTGACGCTCCGGCAGGTGCACCGTCTGTAAACTGGAAAGGTAAATCCAGCAGTTGTAATGCACTTATAGTAGTCAAAACAAATTGGATCAGGATTATAAACTTAATATTCGGCAATGTAATATAAAATATTCGTTTAATACCCGTGCAGCCATCCAACCTCGCTGCTTCCTTTACATCATCAGATATTGCCAGGATAGCCGCAAGATACAGCAAAACAGCAAATCCGCCGCCAATAATCCCGGGGAAGATTATACAAAATTTGACCCACTGTGAGCTGGACAACCATGCTATTGGCTCAGCTCCAAAAATTTTAAGAAAATAATTGGCTACACCATATTCAGGCTCCCAAACCCATTTCCAGAGATCAATATTTATTGTTAGCGGAATAACTGCCGGTAATATATATAAGGTTGAAAATAAACCTTTCAATCTAGTAATCTCACCTAATAAAAGTGCCTGAATTATCGGAACGAAAAAATTCAACACTATCATAAGTCCTAAAAATACAATAGTATTTGTCCATGCCTGCCAATAATCACTGTTTTTAAATAACTCAATAAACTTTTGAAATCCGACAAATCTGCCGGGAGGATTTGATATATCATACTGATAAAATGAAATCCTGAATGCCTGAAATATTGTATAATATCTTAGAACAAACGTAGTTACTATTGCGGGAAGCAAAAACAGCCATGGAATTATAGCTTTCTTTATACGGTATGTTTCAAGTCGTCTTTTTTTATTTAATGCAATAGCATAATCACTGCTTGTTGAAGCTTTCATTTGGATCCCCCAATTGTTTGCACAAAGAGGCATTTTTATATGCCCCTTTGTGCCTTCAAATTTTATATTTCTAAGTTTCTGCCTTTTAATAAACTGAAAATTAACGAATACAGATTATTATTTTGATTCAAGAACAGCCTTATTGAATTCTTCAACTGCATTAGCAGCCTTATCCTGATATTCCTGGAATACTTCTTTTATATCGCTGTTAGTGTCTCCAAATATTTTTGCAACCATGTCATAGTTCTTGCAAGAATTTGAGCACCTAATTTACCTTTAGCAGCCTGTTCTTTTAAAGTATTTATCAACTCTTCCCTTGAATTTGCATACATTATATATGTCCATGCTGCCTTAGCAACATTTTCATCATCAGTTATTGGAATAACAAAAGCATTTGCGCCATCCTGTGTATAAGCCTGTCCACTTGGTCCTTTGGGGAATATAAAGTATCCGATATCTTCTGCTTTTGCACCTAAATCAACAAATTTCTGCAAGGTACCTGGAGTTATGCTGTCATATATCATTGCTGCTTTTCCCAAAGCGAAGTCCTTGTTTAATTCATCAAGTTTCTTGGTTTCATCAGACTGTATAACTTTTTCCTTTTTTAAAGTTCTATAAAATTCTGCTGCTTTAATTGCCGCAGGGTCTGTGAAAGTCAACTCGAGTGTTCCATCGGGGTTCTGCTTTGTTAAATCTCCACCTGCACCCCAAACCCAGGTTTCAAAATGCCATGAACCCCATTGAATAGCGTTAAGTGCAAATCCATACTGCTGCTTTTCAGGTTTTGTAAGTTTTTTAGCAGTTTCCAGGAATTCTTCCCAAGTAGTAGGAGGTGAAGTTATACCCGCTTCAGCGAACAATTTCTTGTTATAGTAAAATCCCATAACATATTTGTCGTATGGCACTGCATAGCGCTTCCCGTTTACCTTGAATGCATCTACCTGCTTCGGATCAAAATTGGCAAAATCAGGTGTCTCTGCGATAAAATCATCTAAAGGACGCAATGCATTTCTGTATATGTAAGACATTATTGTAGGAGCTCCCATTGATATAGCCGCAGGAGCATTACCAGCTGCAATTGCTGCTATAACTGCCTCAGTTCCGGTATCCGGTGTTTCAACAATGTTAAGTTTAATATGCGGATAATCCCTCTGGAATCTCTCCTGCATATCCAATGTTGATTGAGGTGTGTTGGCAGCTTGTTGCCATAAGGTTATAGTTACTTCTTTTGGTTGTTCTTCCGCAGTATTGTCTGTATTACCTGCAGAGTTTCCCGTTTCGTTTGCAGTTTCGTTTGCAGTTGTGTTGTTATTAGATTTATCTGATCCACCACAACCTACAAACATTGTCACCACAAGTGCAATTGTGACAACTAGAATGATAAGTTTTTTAGTCATTTAAGAACCCCTCCTCATATATTTTGGAAAAGCTATATTTAGATTATATTAGAAGTGGGTTCTTCCTTAAATGACACTACATTAATAAAAGGTAAGCTAAATTAACTTCTTGAAGGTTAGCTAAATTAACTTCTTGAACCACACTTTTTTTAAGACCTAATCGGATACGCATGGGATATGAATTATTACGGATGTGTATTTTCTTTCTTCGCTCAAAATACTCAGTCCATAATTTTCTCCAAAATGAAGTTTAATTCTCTCATTTACATTTCTCAGGCCCATACTTCCGCCGGTGGCTTTCCCGTTTTGCAAATCATCATTTAATGATTCTAGCCTGTCTTTGCATATCCCTACGCCATTGTCTTTTATTTCAATAAATAAATCTTCATTTGATGTATACGCATTAATTTTTATTTCACCCTCTTTGTTCATATCTACAAATCCATGTTTGATGGTATTTTCAATAATAGGCTGAAATGTAAGTTTTGTTATTTTATAATCCAGTATTTTTTCGCTTTCAAGCTCT
>JAMOAC010000270.1 GCA_023621975.1 Bacillota bacterium
ACATCTCCAATGTAAATATACTCGGGAATGGCAGTGGAACATATATATCCTTCAAAAGCAGGAACGGAAGAAAGAACCATTTTTTGATAAGCGTTCATATCGGAAACGCTCATTATCTCGTTGAGGACCTTTCTGAAATAACGATCCATTTCCGAGGCTTTTTCCCTGAAACTGCTCTGAAGGCGTTTCATTTCCTCATTAAACCTGACGGATTCCTTGAAACGATCCATTTCGGCAGATTCATTTTCCAGTCTGACCTTTGCCTTATAAAGCAGCTCCTGCTGTTCACGGTATCTCCTGAATGCAGCATGCAGCAGTATTCTTAAATTACGTGCACGTAGCAGGGCTGTATTTAACTCGCTTTCCATGGAAGAAAACCGGCCGGCAACAATCTTTTCGAGCATCTTACGAATAAAGCCTTTCGTAATGTTATTCTGCAGGTATGCCTCAAGATCCTCATGGTACCCGTGGTAAGACCTTTTTTCCCTATGGTCGATGGCAGCCATGGTGTTGTTATGTGTATTTTTGAGGTCGTTTACTTTTGTATTTAAACGATTATTTATTTCCGCCAGATTTAAACGATTCCGGTCATAAATCCGTTTCTTGTCAGCCTCGTATTTTTCCTTTATCTTGGTGAGTTCTTTTTGATAAGCTCCACATAGCTCTTTAAGGAATTGCATGACAAGCACTGCTGAATGCTCGTTTATTTTTCCCTTCCAGCTTTTCCATAACGACCAGTCCCGGTTCAACAGCATTTCCTGCTTTTTTCCATCAACTATTATTTCTGTAACTTTCCTAATAATCTTATTGTCGTCCATTTCCTCTACCCCCGGTTTGTTATTTGTCATTGTTGGAATGTCGTTCAGGTGTTTTCCGCAGGTGTCGAAATACGTTTTCGAGTTCCTATCACCCTGACAGGTATATCAAAACCCATTTCGCGGGCTGCAAGGATCCTGTGGCGCCCATTTTCCTGGAATTCATAATAGCCATCACATTCCTTTACTCTTGGCAAATTTGTCGGATCAAAGTAGATGGATGCGCACTTTCCCAGCCTAGGATCTTCGACCAGTTCATCCAAGCTGCGTCCTGAAGCAAGTTGCGCCTGCACCTCGGGAATTAATGCTGTAATTGCTTTGAAAGAATCAGCCGTCCCGTCGGTGCAATGCTGAGTCCAAAAGATGGAGGGATCTGAAATTTCACTGTTGCCCAGCCGGATACCTTCTATTTCATTGGGATTTATTGTTCGTATCTCCGGCGAGTCGAACTCGTTCTCTTTAAACTGCCTGGAATCATAGCTTTCCCAGTCCCTCAAAAAAGCTTCAAAATTATCTCCTTTCACAAATCCATGAGGACCGATTTCAAACGAACCAAACCGTCGTCCGGCAGGTTCTCTCTTTTTTAGCATGCCAGGCAAATGATTGAAGAATCCTTTTACCCCTGTTTCGTTTAAATTCCCATATGCAGCAGGCCCGCTTCCAACGAAACCCTGTACACCCGTCCGTGAAACAAATCCTTCAGAGTATGATTTTCCAGTCGCCGGCACGCCCATACTTCGCAACAGCTGCAGGCGGGCTTGCTCTCCGGAATTCATACGAGCCGCAAGATCTGCCATAAAAGCGTTTACATTGCTGCCTGATCTCTTTTTCTGCAGCTCCTGCAGCTTTGACAGGTTTTCTTCTTCAACAGCTTCGTAGTGTTCTATTTCGCGCACAGCCTCCATCTTGCGGTTGTTTATCAATTCAAGCTGCCGGTCTGCTTCCGCCAGATCGGCTTCAGCAGCTTCAAGCATCGCTCTTGCAGCAAATAATTCTGCCCTGGCGCTTTTCAAGTCGCCAGCGGAAATATCTTTTTCATCAGTTTCGGACGCGGTTTTCTCAAGCCTGGTATAACGGGTATAAGCGGCCACCAATCTTGCTCTGGCAGATTCAACCGCCTTCCGGCATTCGATTTGTCTTAGCTTAGCATTTTCGCCCTGTTCTATTAAATCTTCCGCTTCACGTGTTATTTCACGGATTTTCATAATGTTCTCCCTGCAAGAAAAATTTATCCAAAAATGCTTTCAATGGAACTTTTAAGCGATTCAACCTCTTTTTTGGTATCTTCAATAATGGATTCAGCTTCGGACACGAATTCCTCGTATTCAGCAGCGCTGCTTCTCATCCTGTCAGCTGCGCTTTCTGCATTTCTTCGGCCAATATCCGTAATTCTGGCCATTTCGCCTAATTTTTCCTCTGCATCCTTAACTTTTCCCAATTCTTCAGAAGCTGAATCTGAGGCTTCACCTTCAATCCTTTCCATTTCTGCCTCCTTCGTTTCAACCTCTTCCCTGAATGCAGACTTAAAATCTGCACTGTATCCGTATTCTGCATTCCGGACAGCAGAGACATCATCCTCGTCCATTGATGTATCAATCCCATCGAGAAGGGACTTAATTTCCCTTGCATCAGCCTCCAGCCGTTCACCGGCTTCAACAGCCTCTCTTCCAAGCAAGCTGGTCGCCTTCTCTGATTTTTTCAAGGATTCCACTTTTCTTGCTTCCCATGATATTTCCCCCATTCTAAGCTATTTGGATTTGGGCAATATATTTTTTGCTTTGAATATAGTCACCGCACGTTCAATTTCCTGGCGAACCTGCAATGCGTTTTTTAAATGCGGGCTTGCCATAATAAACAACTGCTGGGCAATAAGCAAAGCACCCTTTTGGATTTCGTTCACAGCATGTACCATTTTCTGAATCCGGGAAAGTTCCACACCGGACGATGCAAGCTGGCTGAAATCCATGAAACCGGTAATTCCCAGACGGATCCAGTGCTTTTTACGGTCATGGATGCGTCTTGCAAGATTAATGCAGTCAACAATGGCATCGTATGCTTTCATGAACTTCTCAGAAGACAAGTACCTGGTTTTCAGCTCCATTTTCAGCTGTCCTACATAATCAGCCATGTTTTTAATAATATTCTGTTGCTCGCGATTGTCTTCCCATCCGGGTGTTGCTGTCAGTTCCTCGGACATCTCATAAACCCGCGCTTCGAGCTTCTTTATTTCAACCTCCCTGATGTTTATTTCCCTGAAATGCTCAATAATGCTTTCAACCTTGTCACTAAGCCTCATGTATTCCCGGCTGAACTTGGTACTCTCAATAATGAAACTTCTTTCACATATTTCCCTGTATACTTCCCGTCCTTTCATAATTTCAACAAGCTCTTCATCAGCAGGCGGGGAGGTAATTTTGCTTCGTTCATTTTCATCAGGCACGCAGTCACCGTTTGCATAATATGAACAGTTCGCCTTGCACCATTCTATATCCAGGTTATCCCTGTCACATTGTCCGGTTGACCATCTGCCACACCATTCATGCATTTGAATGGTAAACGGTCTCATTAATCCCTCGTAGCTTATAAGTGCCCTGCCAACATTAAAAGTCGCCATCTCTTCAATTTGAATCGGGCTCGCTGCCATGGTGCTTCCCAGCAGCACACGGTCATCAGCGGAAGTAATACGCAGTCCTATTTTTAAACCTGTGTTTTTGATCACTTCCTGGGCCATTACTGTAGGCAGCTGATCGGCAATTACGATGCCCTCCTGAAGAGCCCGAACCTCCGCAAGCATTCTGACGATGAACGTAGTTGCAGCTTGCTTGGGATTCGCCTCGGCGCCATATGCCTCTTCAGCTTCAGACCCAATGAGGTTATGCGCCTCTTCGATGAATATGACATGGCGGGCATAGTCCTTGTCATGGTGCGGGTTAACTTTCAGGGCTTCGCGAATCAATGTGCAAAGCATTAATGTTAAAAAGTTTGCCGGGCCGGTTCCCATGGATTCCAGCTCTATTATTGCAGGAATCGTAAGCCACTTTTCCGGGGGAATTGTCGAGCTTGGAACATCAAACACATCGCCCATCTCGCGGCGAAGCAGGCTGCCAATGCGAACCTTGAGTGCAGATTCAAGGTTGCCCCGGATTTCATCGCTGTAAGTCGTTGTTTTAAGTTCGTCTTCCAGGCGCTTGTAAAGCATCGACATTGTGGGGAACTTGAGCGTGGTTTCGTCTGTATACACGGTTTCCGGCGTCCATCCCAAATCGCGATACACGGCTTCAATTGCCTGATCAAGGAGGAACGGCATCGGGTTTTCCAGCGGAAAAGCACCTTCGAAAACTGAGCACAACCTCCTGATGTGTTCTGCCAGCATCAGCCCCTTTGGAAATTCGAAGGGGTTTATATGCAACGGAAAGGCCATATCTGCATTCGGCGAGAATACATATACGCCTTCCATGCCTTTTTGCTTCACAAGGGCACGGTATTCCTGTTTTGCAGGCTCAAGAACCAGGAACGGAATCCCATGTTTTCTCCAAAGTGTGGATGTTAAATGATGCATGGTGTTTGTCTTGCCTGAACCGGGAGCACCGGCGATAAAAGCATGCTTTGAAAGATTCCTGAGGGGAAAGTACACGTCATAGCCGTTGTCATCCGTACCAAGGTACAATCCTTCTTCCGCCTTTACGGCTTTTGGAGCGGTTTCCTTTCTTATTTGAATTACCTCACCCTCATAAAGAGCCGGGAACCTGAAAAACGGAGCCACCTCTTCAAGAGTGAACAAAGTGGGAAGATACCTTAGCTTGTAATTTTGGGATTCCTCCTTGCAGATAATCAGTCCCCTGCCGGTTTTCTGCATAATGATTTTTTTGTGCCTGTTATATAAGTCAACGGTTTCTCCCGCTTCAAGAAATGCGTGCATGCCAAATTTTCCGGAGAAGGTGCCGATTTCATAGCTTCCCTTCATCAAGGCCTCGGCCCCGGCCGCATCCAATACCACTGCGGAGTTTTCACGATCATTGGCAAAAACAAACAGGTTGGCAATGAAGTGTGGCGAAGAATCCACTTTATTTAAAAGATCTTCGTATCCTTTTAAGACGTTCTCGGCCTCAAAGTCTCTCTGATCCAATATACCTGCCTTGGAATATTGCCTTTCCCTTAATACAGAAATCGGTTTTCTCAAGGCTTCCCTGAGATCCTCACTTTTTTCTGCGGGGTAAAGGTCGATTCGATAGAGCATTTGCCTGTCAAGGGATTCCATCAGTTTGCACATATTATAAAGACGCCCGTCTTCATTCATTTCCCATTGGGGAACAGTATAATACCCGCCGTCTTCGCCGGCCATTTCAAGGGATGGCTTGATAAAAACTTCCTTCTTGATAAGGGTACTGCATACTGAAAAGGAAGCATCCCTGATCTTACATTCTTCCAGAAAACCTTCAAATGTACAGGGAATAAATTTGAAATAGTCTGACAGTGTTGAAGAGGATACCAATTGTGGTACGTTATTTAATTTTTCTTCTTCACCACGAACTTCGAATAGAATTTTCAGCTTGCTGCCTTTTGCACCGATAGCATATGTACCGTCTTCCCTTTGTCCGTCGTAAAAATAATATAAATGAACAGAAATTCCGGAAAGTGCTCCTTTTCGATTCCACTGGCGTAAAAAAGCAAGATGTTTCTTAAGAACACCATCTACTCCGTTTCCTTCCAGTGAAGCGTATTTGTTAAGGCTCAAATCCGGAATCACTTCAATTTTATAGCAAAGTTCCTTGACCCCCATTTTTTCTCTCCTTAATCCAAATCCATATCGAAGAAAACTTTTTTATGAACTCTTCAAAATAACCTGTATATATTCCTAAAACGGATAACAGCTGATTTGTACCTTTTGTTGCTCTATTGAAAACAGAAAAGTTGCCTGGAGAGTAAGCCATATCTTCTTCAGCAATTTTCCCCGATATTCACTTTCTTCCGGTAATTTTCCTGTTAAGCTGGAAAGAAAACTCAATTAAACAGGTTTATTCTACCATAAATAGGCTGATATTTTCAATACAGGTCATACATACTCTGTGCTACATTCATTTTTGTTTATATTTTTGCATCTACTATTCTTATTGCAAAATATGAATAAAACAGCCGCATTATCATAAGAGTTGGCAGCAGAATCCCAGGAAATGAAACATGATATGCAGAAAGACTGGAACAGGGTCAACAAGATGTGTGTAATAAATACGCCTTATCATTCATGCCATCAAATAATTGATCTGGTTTGATAAGCTGATATTTTCCGTGTCCCATTTTCTTACAGGGCAGTTCAATATTTCATATGGAATTCCCATTGCATCAATGAATCGGGCAAACTTATCATCCAGCCACGGTGGAGTCCATGCGCCCGACCTGCATATATGTATTGCAGATACCATGAAGTTTTCATCCAAATCGTCAAATTTGCAATATCCAATATTATAAATGCTGTTTATCTGCTTGAAATACTCAGGCTTCTCCATTGTATAAGGGCTGTAAAAAATATAAGCTTCATTGATTTGATTATCTTTAAAGAGCTTGCCAAGCCAGTTGGAACAGTTGACTTCAAAGTTCAGGGAGGATAGACCGCCGTAGCCAAGGTCAGCGTGGGCATCAAACAGGCAAACTGTTCTGCAGTTGTTTTCTTTTGCTATTTTATATGACCAGGCATGGGAGTCTGTAACATATGCTTTAGTGTGCCTGTCAAACACGAAACGCTCCCTTATCCTCTCCCAGAATGTTTTCCACTCAGGAGAGAGCCTGTACGACTCCTTAATGTCCCTTCCCAATGCCTTTTCCTGGATATATCTTTTATACCAAAGGTCAACCAGGCTCCTGTTGTTTTCAATAAAAGAACCCCAATTCTCCTTTTTGGTATAGATATAATAATCCCAGTCTACAGATAGCAGGCATTCTTTCACAGCACCATCCCCCAAAATGAAATTGCCACATCCGTTTGACCGACGCCAAAAACATCTTTCCTTGAGAAACTTATGCGACCTCACGCAGCTGTGCTGTAAACATGTAGCCTTGCTGTAAAGGAATATATATGCAAAATAATTTTATAAAGGTTAAATCCTGAATTGTTCCGCAAGAATTGTGGTACTGTATTGATTTATGTGAAATATATCATATGTACCCTCAAGCAAAAGCCACCTCACACAGATTCCACCAGTTTCCGCAAAAATTAACGGAAGTTGCTTGAGTCTTAACATATGCCGTGATAAAATGCTTATACTTATTGATATATACTTTTTTCATTAAAAGTCAATTAATGACAGTGCCGATTTAAGAGAATAATTTCGGATATGCCCAAAATGTCCCTGAAAAATCCATGTTATTTGAAAAATATCTGATTTCTCACTGCGTTTTTAATAGCTCGTTCACTTTTCCATAAGCTATACTTCAGTCTGCCCTTCTTCTTGGAGGCTTCCAAATTCTGCTTCAATAATCTTTTTGAAAAATTCAACCGCACAGTTAATATCATTTTCATTTGGGTGTCCTTTTGCGATTCCGCCTATTAATTTAAAAGGCCCAAATGTATCAAAGCCCCTGCATCCATACGTTCCGAGCAAGCGGCAGGATTTATCTGCAATGATCTTTTTCATATCCTTTGTATAATCTCCTTTAACACCATAGGTATTTATGAGAAATACAGGTTTTTTGCCTGGCAGGTTGTTCCGGGCAAATTCTACAACCTTCTTACTGAAATTGTTAAAATATGTACCTGATGCAAAGCCTATTATATCGTAATCGGATAAATCCGCCTCCTTGCATTCGACCACATTGATTAGTTTTACATCATGCAGTTCCTTAACAGTATCTCCAAATTCCTTGATTGCATCCAAAAGTTTCTTCGTGTTCCCATGATGCTGGGAATAGTATGCAATCGCAACCTTCATAAGAATACCTCCTGATTTTGCTTTCATCAAAAAAAATTAATTATTTGCGCTTTTTGAATTGCTATTTCATCATAATGTTATATAACCTTGATATAGTTACAATAGAATATTCTCATATAAAATTCTTCTATAAGGAGAACTATTTTTATAATATTTGAAACGACTGCCAAACATTAATTTACCAAAATAAAACAGAGAATTAAAACAGGGTCTGATCGTTAATAGCGTACTATAAATTCTATATCTTCTTCTATTTTAAACTCTATAGATAATAATCTTATATAGTTTATTATATCTTGTGCACTTAAATTAGTTTCTATATATAAATCTTTTGCTAGTTTTTCCCCTTTTCTCATATTATTTTGATCTTTCGAAAGTAATCTTTTAAAGTTGCTATTATTCAATAATGAATAAAATAATTCTTTATCTAAATCCAATAAAAATGAACACGTCTTAAGTAACATCTCTTTCCATGTAGAAACTGCAATTTTATCACCATCAATAATAAGTGCACTTGGTTTATATCCAGTAACTTTTATATCGTCCATAATTGAATACTCTATCCCCGGAACTAAGTTATCTTGATTTACATTAACATAATTATCAGTTGGAAGTGGCCAAATTTCATTGGCTACTTCATATAATTTTTCTGCTCTGTCAATTATAGTATCTTTATTCCATACATCATAATATTTTGCAATATCCCTTGTTATTTGAATATTGGAGTTTTTATAAAATTCCTTTTTTTCTTCAAAGCTTTTATTTGATATTTCAGAGTTATAATTTGTAATTGTCAGATTTCCAATTGTATCTTTGTATAATTTATGTATTTCATCCCCGTCTCTACCTAAGTCTATATTCCATTTTGGTGTGAGA